>DASWNX010000008.1 GCA_036399055.1 Jatrophihabitans sp. | reverse complement strand
GCGCGCCATGGTCATGGCGCGCCGACACCTGCACTTCGAAGATCAACGGTTCTTCTTGCCCTTGATGACGTGCGAACGCAGGATGGACTTCGACATGATCTTGACCCCCTCACCAGTTGAGACGTGGCAGTGAACCGGAGTGTCGTGCTTGAGTCGCGAGCAGCGAATTCTGGTCGACCGCGCAAGTCCGGACGTAGCGGTTGGCTGCTGACAAAAGTGTAGAAGTCGCCTCCGGTGAAAGCAACGATGTCGGCCGTACCCGGATGGTCAGGCGCCCAGACCGGCTCGGCCTGCGGGCCGTCCAGCCCCGCGACCGCGCGGTACAGCGCGGCGACCGGCGACGGATCGAGCCGGGTCAGCTGGTTGCACAGCGCGACGTTTCGGACCGGCTCAGGCGATGCCGTCGAACGGACGGACCTCGACCTTGCCCCGGCACGCCTTGGACCCCTCGGCCGCAAGCTTGAGCGCCACGTCGAGGTCGGGCGCGTCGATGACCCAGAAACCCCCGATGACCTCCTTGGACTCCAGGTAAGGACCGTCGGTCAGCACCGGAGTCTCGCCCTGGCCATCGACGACGGTCGCGGTCGATGCCGACTGCAGCCCACCGGCGAAGACCCAGTAGCCATCGGCGCGAAGCTTGTCATTGAAGGCGCCCGTCGCGGCGAAGGCCTCCTCCATCGCCTCCTTGGAGCCGTAGTTGCCGTACTCGCCCATCTCGGCGGGGCCGTGCACGCTCAACAAGTAGTGCGTCATCACACTTCTCCTAGTTCCGGGCGGCCCCGATGACCGCCTTCCACTCCACTACGAACGGCCATCCGCCAGCACGACAACCTGCCACGAGAATTTTTTGCGGTCGGTTCTTCGCCAGGCCTACACCCCGCGCCGCTGCTCTTCTCCCTCACCGGCGTCGGCATAGCCGC
This sequence comes from Jatrophihabitans sp., assembly GCA_036399055.1. NCBI lineage: Bacteria > Bacillati > Actinomycetota > Actinomycetes > Jatrophihabitantales > Jatrophihabitantaceae > Jatrophihabitans > Jatrophihabitans sp. Next base: position 123,008 of record DASWNX010000008.1, on the reverse strand, counting down.
CGTTCTGGCGCGCAAGGCGCGTCGGCCGCGGGCCGCGTTCGTGCGGACGGCCCTCATCCTGACCGCGCTGTCCTTCGTCCCGGATCTCACGTTCGGCTTCGACGCCGGCTCCGCCGCCACCCTGATCACGCTGGACATCGTCGCCGCGGCGATCGTGGCGCCGACCCTGGCGGGACGCTTACGCGCCGACCGAGCACATTCGTGACTAAGTGATGACCGGGTCAGTCCACACCCGCCTCTCGCACGGACAACGCGCGATGCGGACATGCCTTCGCCGCCCGGTTCGCCTTGGCCGTCTCGCCGTCATCGAGCGGCGTCCTCGGCAGGATCGGATAACCCCACCTGTCCAGACGCACCAGGCCCGCCGCCGCGTACGCGCACATCCCCACACCGCGACAGATCGTCGGGTCGAGCGTCATTCGCGCCGTCATCAGTGCAGGCACCTGCCCCGGTTGACGTGGCTGTCGACGTCGGCGGCGAAGCAGGCCAGGGCCGTCGTGGTGATGTTCACGGCCGCCTCCGGCAGATGGCAGGCGCCACGTCCAGTGACCTCGTCGAGCAGTTCGCGCACCCGGCGCAGGCGACGGCGCCCGCCGCCGCCGTCGGCCACCTGCCGGAACAAGTCGGCCAGGGCAGGCAGGCCGAACATGCACGGCCCGCACTGCCGCGCGCTCGCAGCGGCGAGATAGCGGTCCAGCTCGGCGGTGAGGCGCAGGCCGCACCGATCGCGGGCGAGCGGGATGAGGATGCCCGCGCCGAGACTCTTCCCGAGCGCCGACAGCGGCAGGCCCGCGGCGTCCGACCAGGGCAGCCACTGCCCGCCGTACCCGCCGAGCAGCACTGCCTGCAGCGTCTTCGGGTCGACACCGCCGGCGAGGACGGCGTCGGTGATCCTCGCGTCCGGCTCGATCTCGATCACGCTCTGGCCGCCGTCCCCGGTGATGGTGAGCAGCCGGGTGTCCGGAACGAGTCTGTCGCGCGCGGCGAGGGCGATCCTGGCGAGTGTCTCGACGTTGTGCAGCAGTGTCGGGCGGCCTCCCACGCCGCTGACCGTGGCCGGCGCGTGGCGGAACATCGGCAAGGCGGGCCCGCCGGACAACGCGCGGATCACCGCGCTGGACTCGCCGGTCAGGTATCCGGCCGGACCCACCTCCACGCGGATCGCGGGGCGCGGGCCGTTGCGCTGACGTTGCGCCAGCGCCTCCCGAACCGCGAGCTCGGTGCGGTCCTCGCCTTCGTGCAGCCAGATGACCATCTCTGTGGCGCCGACCGCCTCGGCGGCGATCTCGATGCCGTCGAGCACCAGGTGCGGGCGGCTCTGCAGGACAGCGGCATCCTTCGCGCTGGCCGGCTCACCCTCGGCGCCGTTGCCGACGACCACACCTCCCGGCGGCTGCGCCAGCATCGATCGCCACTTGGCCGCGACCGGGAACCAGGCGCCGCCGCGGCCACCCTCGCCGCGTGTGTCGATAACGTCGATCAGGCCGGCCGATCCCACGGGTCGCGGGCCGAGCCGAACGGTGTGCTGGTGCAGCGATTCGGCGAACACCGCCTCGATCGGCACGGCATGGACGGGATCGAATCGGATCGGAGCAGGAAGCAGGCCGGCCCCGGTCGCAAGGCGGGTCTCGGACGAGAACATCAGGTTCCCTGCCCGACGACCGGGCCGCGGCGCTGCGGCGAGATGGCGAGGTAGCGACTGGCGGCGACCGCGATCACCAGCCCCGCGGTGACGAGGTACCAGGTGAGCAGCGCCGCCGAGTCTGTGCCGGCCAGCACGGCGTGTGCCCAGACTCCGACGATGCTGAGGATCGCCACCTTGTGCACCGGCCACCACGCTCGCGGGCCGATGCGCGGTGCGAGCGCTGCCGTGATCCCGGCCGCGAGGCCGAGCCACATGCCGAGGAGTCCCAGCGTGACGGGAACCGGGCGGTACTGCGAGCCCATCGGCGCCAAGACGCCGGCCCAGCCGACACCGGCATGGTGGTCCGTGGCGAGCACAGCGATGTGCAGCCCGGTCATGACGAACGCTGCCGCGGCGAGCGCGGCGTGCACCCGGATGCGGGTCAGCGTGCTCGGCCGACCGAACTCCGCGCGCCAGGGGTGCGAGAGCAGCAGCCCGGCGAGGACGAGCAGCACCATCAGCAGATAGGCGGCCAGGCCGGTCGCTCGCCCGACGATCCACGGGGCCATCCGATTGCCACTCACCGCGGTGGCGATCTGCCCGGCGAACACGCCGACGACCGCGCCACCGGCGATCGTCGCGACCGTGGACACGACCCGGTTCACGGCCGGCTCCAGATGAGCGCCGGCGCCAGGTCGTCGGTCGCGCCGATCCGGCCGTCGTCGCGCACCCACAGCGCTGCGATTCCCTCAGCTGTGGCGACGGAGGAGATCTGATCGGCTCCGTGCAGGAACAGGGCCTTGCTCCAGACCTCGGCCGCGGCGGGGTCGGACCCGACGACGGTGACCGACGCCAGCCCGCCGGCGCTCGGGCCGCCGGTTCGAGGATCGATCAGGTGATGAGCGGTTCGGTCACCGACCTGCCACCGCCGAAGCCGCGTCGACGACGTCGCGCACGCCTGATCCCGCACGGCCAGCACGGCGACCGGGTCCGTGCCGCCGAGCGGGTCCTCGACCCCGACCGACCAGCCGCGATCGGCCGGACCGGCTCCGGCGAAGTACCCGTCGCCGCCGGCGTCGACGAAGAACGTGTCGGCGCTGGCGCGCAGCAGGTCCGCGGCCCAGCGAACTGCCAGCCCCTTCGCGATGCCGCCGAGGTCGACAGCAGCCGGGCCGACCGCGACGGCGCGGGCGGCAGCGTCGAAGCGCGGCTGCCACGGCAGCACCCGGACGCTGCGCACCGGCCGCTGTGGCTGCCGTGACTGCTGTGACTGCCGTGCCGGGAGCGAGACGGGACCGGCGCTGAACGGCAGGCTGGTGTCGTAGCCGAGCTCGACGAGCTCGGTCAGGACCCGCGGGTCGAACAGACGGCCGGTGCGCACATGCGCAGCCGCCGCCTCCTCGAGCGCGGCATAACACCACTGCGGCACCGGGTGCCAGCTGCCGGCGGCGTTGGCTCGCATGAGCGGGCTCGCCGGGTCGAACCGGGTGCATTGCGCCTGCACCTCACCGAACAGCGCCTGGACCGCGTCGACGGCACGCTCTGCGTCGGGTCCGGGACGCTCGACGCGCACGCGGGCGGTCGTCCCCATCGTGGCGAACTGCCGGACCAGCGGCTCGGTCAGCAGCGCGGTCATGACGCCCCCGTCGAGGCGTCCACCGGTGGTGGGGGTGGCGCGGGTGCGGGCGGGGCGGCGGGCGGCGGCGCAGCGGCGGGCCCGGGTGCCGCGGGTAGGACCTCGACCGGCGGCCCGGCGGGGTCCACACGCGGAAGCTCGATGGGCGCTGCAGCTGCCTTCGCGAGTTCGGAGTTCACCTGCGCCAACTGCGCACGCAGACGCTTGAGTTCGGCGTCGGCGGTCGTGCTCTGGCGGCGCAAGCGAGCGACGGCCGCGTCGTCCGCCCCGGTTGCGGGCGTCGCTGCCTTAACCGGCTTAACCGGTGACGCCTTGGCGGCCGGTTCAGGGCTGTGGTGCAGCGCAAACGCTGTCGCCGCGGACAGCAGTGCGGCTGCGCCCGGCGCCACGATCGCCGCGACCGTGCTCGACCGGGAGCGGGTGCGCTCAGTCATCGTCGTCGCTCCCGCCGTGCCCGCTGGAGTCGCCGTCGCGGTCGCTGTCGTTGTCGCTGTGATCGTCGTCGTCATCGCCGCCGTGCCCGCTGGAGTCGTCATCGCGGCCGCTGCCGCTGTGATCGTCGTCATCGCGGCCGGATGATCCGGAGTGATGGCTGTCGTCGTCTCTGTCGTCGTCGGAACCGGAGCGGTGATCATCCTCGGCATGGTGATCGCCGTTGGTGCGCTGCGCCGGCGCCTGGGCGGCGGCAGCCGGCGCCAGGACCCGGATGTGGGCGGCGGCAGCCGGCGGCGCCGCTGCCCGGCGGGCGGCATCACCGGCCTGCGCACGCTTGGCCGCGAGCGCGGCCTGGGCCTTGGCGATCTTGGCGCGCAGCTCGGCGGCCGTCTTGCCCTGGGCCGCGAGCCGCGCCTTGACCGTGGCGCTCGCGTCGGGGCGGTTGCTCGTCACCGCACCGGTGACCGGGCCTGGCGGTTCGGATCGGCCGGCGGCCGCGACCGACAGCGAGATGGCGATGACGCAAGCGGTGATCGCGGTGACGACCACGCCCGTCAGCAGCGTCCGGGGAATTTGTTTCATGTTAAGTATTTATCCGTATCGAAGGGGCGCTGCTCAATACGACGTTGGGGCTAGAACCACCCTGGTGTGCGAGCGCTCCTGGCTGGGTCAGGCGGCAGGCTGGCTTCGAGCGCCCTCACCAGGACCGATGACAGACCTAGGAAGCATCGGCGCGATCACTCCTAGGAGCTAGTACTAGTACTCAGGCGCCCAAACTCGACCAAGCAGCGTGAAACGGCGCGTGGTCGGCTCTATTGCGCTCATGCGGCGAGACCCCAACCGGAATACTGACCGATCGCCAGGTCAACGGCGTCTGGGACCGCACCGGGCTGAGCGTCGCTATCCGCCCGTTACAGATAGTGCAGCTCACTCGTGGTCAGCCCTTCGCCCGTATGGTGCTGCTGCACCGAGATTCGCTGCAAGCCAAGCTCGAAGAGGTGACATGAGCGCGCCTACCACGGTCGTCCGGGACAAGCTGGTGGCCGCCGGTGTGATCGCCGGCGGCGTGCTGGCGCTACTGCCGGCCGAGACACGGGTGGCGCTGCGCCTGCTCTACTCCATCTTCCAGCTGCGCGCGACAGCGTCGCCCGGTCTCGCTGCGACCGGCAAGGACCTAGCGCAGCCGGCGGTGCCCGCGTGAAATCTCCCCCTGTTCAAGCCGGCGGGGAGCCTGCTGACCTCAGCGCGGCCGAGGCACGCGCGTTGGTGGTGGCAGCCCAGTTCGGCGGCGAGCCTGCCAAGGACAGCGCCAGGGTCTTGCGTCGGCTGGGGTTGCTGCAACTCGACGCCCTGCGCCGCGTCGACCGGGCCCACCGGCTGACCTGCCTGGCGCGGATGCCGGCGAACGCCTCCGTGGAATCCGTCGACGGTGGGCTGTGGTCTAGCGGTCCAGCCCGTGCCTTCGAGACCTGGGTGCACGCGGCCTGCCTGGTGCCCGCCGAAGACTGGCCGCTGCTCCGCCTGGCGCGAGCCAAGACCGCTGACCGCGAACGCAAGCCGGATGAGGCGGCATGCGCGGAGGTGCTGGCCATCGTGGGTGGCAGCGAACACGGCGTCACGATCCGCGAGATCGAGGGGGCCGGCCCGCGCACTGACGGGTGGGAATGGTCTGAGCGCAAACGGGCGGCTGAACACCTGCTCTGGTGCGGCGAGCTGATCTGCAGCGAGCGCCGGGGAAACCGACGGGTCTATGACCTCCCCGAACGACGCCTCCCCCAATCCGTCCTGGAAACCGAGCTATCCCGCGAAGCCATCCTCGAGACCATCGCCACCCGGGTCCTGAACGCGACCGGCGTCGCCACCACCCAGGACGTCGCCGTCTACTACAACCTGACCACCGCCGAAGCCGCCGAAGGCCTGGCGAGCTGCGGAGCCAACCCAGTCACGGTCCAAGGTTGGCCCACACCGGCCTGGACGCTGCAGAAGGACCCACCCGCACACCAGCTCCTGCCGGAAGCCCGCCTGATCGGCCCCTTCGACAACCTCATCTGGGACCGCGACCGCACCCGCCGCGTCCACGACTTCGACTACAGCTTCGAGGCCTACAAGCCAGCCCACAAAAGGGTCTACGGCCATTACGTGATGGGAGTGCTCGACACACACGGCCGCATGCTGGGCCGAGTCGATCTCAGAAGACAGGCGGGTGCACTCGAGGTGATTCGATCCTTTGCCGAACCCGAAGTCGATGAAGCGCATCTGGCCGCCGGCGTTGCCAGTGCAGTCGCCATTCTCACGGCGCAGATGAAGGACGTCATCCCGTCGAGTTGATTAACGACGTGCGTGGCTCTAAGGCCCTGCAACGAAAAAACCAGCGCCCTGAGGGCGCTGGTTTAAACCGACTACTTGTGGTAGTCCTGAGTCGGGTTTCGTTGAACATCGCGTGCCTCTCGGCGGAGGGTGCTGCTGTGGCGTCGGAGCCGTCCCGGTTCGCCAACCCACGCCGGTACGTCCGCACTCGCGTGACGGCTGGCTTAATCATGGACGTGACGGCGAGGTATGAACGCGGTGAGTCGATGCGCAACATCGCGCTGGCACTCGGGATGGGCAAGGCGACCGTACTGAAGATCCTTTATGCAGCGGGAGTTCCCATCAAGCCAGCTGGTCGCCATTACTGAGACTCGTATCCATGCATGGCCATAGGGACTCCACCCGCACGTGAAGCCATCGTAAGATGCGCAGAAAGGACACACGCCCACACGGTGCGTCGCCGCCCATTTGATAGATCGGGTAGCAGCCTATCTATGCGACGATCAGGCCTCCTGATCTTGACGCGGCTCGGACCATGAGCCCGGGGAGCTCGAATCGCAGGGCTTGGGATGGCCGGAGGACCGCATTGAACTTGAGGGCCACGCACCACGGGTACGCCTACCAGGACCTCGTATGCGGTATCGCGCTCGTCGATCTTGCTCTCGGGTCCGCCGAGTCCGTCACTGTCGACGCCAAGAGGTTCGCGGGCGACCGGTTCGACGACCTCACCATCGCTTTCCGTGGCCGCCGACGCGTCCGTCTGCAAATCAAGCACACCGTTACCGACCGCGAGCTGACGAAGGCCACGTTCACAGCAGATGCCCGCAACCTGAAGCTGGACAAACTCTTCAACTCCGTCCTCCACGACCTGACCGACGCGCCAGAGACGACATTCCGTGTCGTCGTTCGCGACGGACACCCCGAGGACGACCTTGCAAGAGTTCTCAAGCCAATCGACGTCGGCCGGGATCTCGGCGATCCCCTCGTAGGACTGTCGACCTCCAGGTACCAGTTTGATCCGGAGGAGCTTGCGGCCAGCTCGCCGTGGAAGGACCTAGTCTCTCACCTGAGCAAGCAGGAGCTCGACGGCGTGTGCCGGCAACTGGTCATCGACACGAATGCGCCACAGTCCTCCCTCAGCTTCGCCGACCCAGGTCAGGTCGAACGCGTGCTCTTGCGACGCGCCACAGAAGAGCTCGGTGCCGGCCGGCCTCCGAACTCCGGCATCTCGCCGGAAAGCGTCGCGCGAGCGCTCGCGAGCGCTGCCACCGGCGCACGCGCAATCGACGGGATGGTTGCCCGCGGCAAACTTCTCCCTGAATTGGGCCTGGTCACAGACTTCGGCGCAGTTGTCGAAGGCCATCCCGTAGAGGCCGCTGTCGCCGTCCATCGCGACGGCGCAGCGGCTGAGGTCAGCAAGCACATCGAGTTGGTCACCCCTGCCGGTGGCCGAGTCGTGGTCACCGGCGAACCCGGCGTCGGGAAGTCGTGGCTGTGTGAGCAGCTCGCCGACACCTACCGTCAAGAGGGGTGGATCGTCGCCAGGCACCACTGCTGGCTCGGCCGCGACGACGTCAACCAGGCCGAGCGGCGAGTTCTGACCAATGTTGTCATCGGCAGCCTCCTGCGCCAGCTCGAGAAGGCGATGCCTGGGGCTACCGTGGGACTACAGCCGAGGTTCGCCGCGACCATCGACGCGCTCACCTGGGCTGTCGGCCGGTGCCGTGAGATCGATCAGGAGCGCAACGTACTCCTCATCGTCGATGGCCTCGACCACATCGACCGCATTCTCGGACGGAACACCAATCAAGCTGCCGACCCCTCTCGATTGCTTGTCGATGAGCTTGCTGGCATAGACCTACCCCCAGGCGTATCCCTCCTTCTCGCCAGTCAACCAGGTCCACACCTGGCTAGTTTCGACCTATCCAACGGTCTCAGTGGCTCGGGCGGCGCTGGTGGATCGGTCCGAATGCCGCGTATGTCGCGGGACGAAGTGCACACGCTCGCCGTCAAACACGGAGTCCTTCCCCCGCCAGGTAGGGGCGACGCAGTCGATGAGGACGACGAACGCGCCATCGTCGACCTCGTCCATGAACGGTCCGGCGGGAACGCCCTCTACGCCACTTACCTGTGCCGACACGCCACACGCGTCTCGCCTCTGGAAGCCGCTGGCAGCGAGCCGGTGACTGCCATCGACATGGTTGGCCGGCTCATGCAGGTCCCGGTTAGCGCCAACGACCTTGACGCTTACTACAAGCACCTATTGGCGGGAATGACGGAAGGCCAGCACTACGCAATCAGGACCCTGGCGTTGTGTGACTTCGCGTTGTCCGCCGACGAACTCGGCGAGGTCCTGCCTGCCGTCAAGCCCCTGCTTGGTCCGGCGCTCGACACGCTGGCACCGGTTTTGAACTCTCAGCCCAGTCTCGGTGGACTCCGTATCCACCATGAGAGCTTCAGCCGACATATCCTTCGCGATTGGGACTCTGGAGCGGTCCGATCCATCCGGCAAGCCGTGGCCGCCTGGCTGACGGCGCGGGGGTTCCTCGCCGATGCCCGCGCGTTCCGGCACCTGCCTGACCTGCTCGCGCGCCTGAACAGATACGACGAGCTGAAAGCCCTTATCGAACCTGGGTTCGTTGCCGACGCCATTGAAGCATTCCAGCCGCCCGAAGCGCTCACGAAGGTGGTCGGCATCGTCGCTCGCGAGAGCCAGATGCGCCTTGATTGGCCCACTCTCATCACCTGCGTGGAGACACGCAAGTCTATCGACACCTACGAGAGCGAGTCGCTGACAGACTCCATTGTCCAGTACGCAGACGTCGTGGTGGCCATCCTAGGCGCCGATGCCGTCGCCGAGAGGATGATGTACGAGGGCAGAACCACTTTCGAGGCTCGCTGGGGTCTGCGTATCTGCGCCTCCGTCGACCGGGCCGGTGCCGCCGCGCCGTGGAAGGCCTACATGGACGCGTGGAAGTCCGAGTCCGAGCGCAGCACTAAGTACTCCTCCGACAGCGACGGCAGTCTCCAGCTCGCGCTCCAACGTGGTGCGCTTCGTCTCCGCGCCCAGCGGCGCGACTATCCGGCCACATTCGTCAAGGAGATCGCAGCGCACCTCCAGTGGGACCATGAAGCATCGCTCGGCGAGCTCGTCGAGGTGTTCGCCTCCGGGCTCCCTGCTGGAATGATGCTCGAAGTTGCGGCTGCGATGACCGACCCAAGCAAGGCCGCGCAGGTGTACCTGACACTCGCTGACCTCGCCGCCACCGGCGAACCGGGGCTGCCCGCCGCGTCCGACCTTGCCCGCGAGGCATGGAACAGGGCGCCGGGACTCAACATCGCCTGCTACCTCAAGCACGGCATCGCGCCGACCGACGTCGTGGCGGGTATGGGGTGCGCCGACCTCGACGACGAGCTCAACACCGCGACCAACGCGGTGCTCGCGAGCGGGTCGGTCAAGGAGGCGGACGTCGGGCACTGGTTGTCGCTCCTCGCCCTGGCGCACGGGATCGACCGGTCCCTGCCGCTCAAGCAGTTGGGCAAGCTCGGCGGCCCCGGCTTCTACCGCGCCTGGCTGCGCTACGCGGTCGCTACCGTCGGTCTCGCCGATGATGTCGCGAACGACGCGATCGCTCCCAAAGCAGCATCCAGCGCCGTACTCGCCGCGCTGGATGACCTCGCCGCCCAGTCGCACAGCCCGTTCATCGGTGACCCCGATGCGAGCAGGCTCTACTTCATCCACCCACTCATCCACCAGGTAATCGAGAACTCACTCGCCGTCGTAGATCCCGATGACCTCGATGAGATCCTCGTACGGTTCATCTCCATCGGCGACGGAACCACCACCGTCACCAACCTCGGCACCCCACCGAGCGGGCCGCTGGTTACCAACGACCTGCTCGACATCTTGGCCAGGGCATCGGACCACATCGGAGTTGAGTCCGTCCATGCGCTCTTGGACGTCGTCGAGGAACGGCGCGAGGACGCCAACGCGGGGTACGGAGAGTCAGCCGCGTTCGAGCTTGCCCTCGCTCGTATATGCCATGCCGCGGACGCAACCGCCGAAGCTGCCGCGAGGTGGCACAGAGCGTGCCACTTCCTCTCTTGCTACGGCGGACACAAGGACCCGACCTTGTCCGAGCTCACCGACAGCCTCGAGGACATCGCCTCTGCCGACCTCGATGTCGCCCGAAACAGCCTTGCCAAGCTTGTCGACCTCGTCTATCTCGTCGTACAACACACCGACGGTCGCGACACCTCCCACTACGTCAACCAGTGGTGGGAACGTGCGGCCGATATCGACCCGACCGCGGCCGCGATGGACGGCGCTGACGTACTGCTCAGCACCGTTGGGCTCGAAGACTCGCGGGCACACGCCGCGCACAAGCATCTCCTAGCGCACCAAGTCTCGACCGGCGACCCCATTGTCCTCGCAGCGCTGCGCCTCACCGTTGGGATGAGCTGGCGGGACCCGAGCACGGACACCGAGCTGTTGACCCGGCTCGCCGGCGAGCTCGGAGCCAGCCCCAACGCGGACGCAATGCTCGCTATCGTCGCCAACAACGTCGCCGCGAGCTACGACGACCAAGCGATGCGCTATGCCAGCGGCCAATCGTCCGCAGTCGTCACGCCGGAACTGGTGGACGCCGTCGTCACGCTCGGCGGGCCGTCGTTCGCATCTCGTACGCCACGACCCGAGGACGACCGCTCCAGTCGGCGCTGGGACTCCGAGTCCCGCCCGGATCCGCTGGAACTACAGAAGCGCATCGTCAGCGACCAACGGCCGGTGATTCCCGAGGGACGTGCGGGTGTTGTACTAGCCGCGCGCGAGCATCAAAAAAAGCGGTACCGCGACGAGATCGTCGCGCCTAGCTGGACGATCGATGCGCTCGCAAACGCCATCGGCTGGCGGATCATTGAGGCGACTATCAACCATGGAGCCGCAGCAGGCATTGAACTTATCGATGGCATCGCTCGCGAAGTGGCCACCTATTCCGACAATGAGCTCTTCGCGGTTATCGGTGCCGGTCTCGCGCTCCGGGCCGACGGCCCGCCGTCGGAGGACCTTGACGGGGAGGCAAAGGAAGAACCGAAGAAGGACCTGAGGAAGGTCGCAGCGTACTGTCTGTCGCTCGCCTACATCCGTATCCGTGGCGGGGGTGGGTGGCGCGCCTTCGCTGGCCGAGAGCGAGCCGACCTATGGGCCACTGCCCACGCTCTAGACCCCAGGACCGCGGAAGCCGCGCTGGCGGCTGCAGTCGCCGGAACCGTCGCCAGCAAAGCCACGAGCACCTACGGCGTCACCCAGGCCATCGTCGCCGCGCTCACCGTGACCCCGACCGGCGCGATCGGCGCCGGTGACAACTCCGCTTGTGGCACCGCGGCCGAGTGCTGGAACGCGGCGTTCGCCGTCATCAGCAACCGCCTGCCCGGTGACGCAGACCGGTTCGGCCACACGTACAGGCCAACCGCGACGCCCCACTTGGCCGAGATGCTCGCCGTTGCGATGGCAACGTTAGCAGTTGCGACGGTTGCGCAGCCGATGCGCGCAGACCTCCGCCAGGCGCTTCTTGCCAGCACGCTCTTGCTAACCTGCCGACCCGACGTCGGCCAGGCCGCGGTCGCACATGTCCTGGCTGCCGACCTCGACAGCGGCCGTGCCACCTGGCTGCTGGACGTGGTTCGTACCTGCCTGCGTGAGGGCGACCTGACCGACGATCTGGCCGCGGTCGCAACCCAGCTGGCGGCTACCGACTTCCTGTCGGTTCGCGCAGCCGCCACTTCGGTCTTGACAGCCCATGACCGACCGGTGCCCGAACTACCCGCTAGTGAGCCAGCGCCATCGGTCCGAGCTGCGTTTAACGACTTAATGGACGAGACGCGATGACTCGGGACGGCGAGTCGCGCGAGCACGCGGAGGGCCTTGTCCGTTCCTTCCTCGACGAACGACTCGGATTGGCGAATGAACCGCCCGGGCTTCGCCAAGCCGTCGTCGAAGCGTTGAAGGACAGGGTCGAGGAAGTCCGTAAACGGGGCAGTGGGCAACTCAGCCAGTTGAGGTCGGCGTCTTCGACGCGGATGCCTGACGCGTACCTCCACGATGAGGTTGTGCTCGAGGACGAACTCCAGCGTGGAGCCGCCGGCCTTCGCACCGCGCAAGCGCTCGAGGGTGGCCGAATGCGCGACCCTGTCCGGTTCGAGCAGGTGCTGGCACGTCGACTGGCGCCGTCCGCGCAGTGGGCGATGCGTGAGGAAGCGTCCCGCGTGCCACGGCCCCCGACCCGGCCAGAGGGCTTGTGGTGGTCACTGAGCCCGATTCCCTGGGTCGAAGACGATTCGAAGTGGCCACCGCCTGGTGCCGTTGCCGAGACCAAGCAGCTGGCCGGTACAAACGACGAGCCGGTGCGGGTTGTCGAGGAACCGTACGCCGGTTGGGTCCAGCTGGGGCTGCTTGAGCGGCAAGCGACTCTCGCCAGCACTTACCCCGACGTTCCCACGCGGCGGCTGCTAATCGTGGCCGGTCTCGAGGCACCTGGCAGCAACCCGTCCGACGGAAGCCTCCCGCTCGCCGCGGCACGTCCACTGGCCTGGATTGCACCACACAACCGGCTCGACCCCGACCTGGACTCGCGCGACGCGCACACAGCCCTCGCGGCCGGGGGGCCGCTTGCCGCGGTCGTCGACTACAACCTCGAGCTGGGTGCGCCTCACCGTCAGCGAGGCGTCGGCCTCCACCCGTTCGCTCTGACTCCGAGGTTCGAGGTCGTCGTACTCCTAGGGCTACGCCCGGAGCGCCCCGCACTGAGACACGTTCTTGTTGACGACGACGGGCCTGCTCTTGTCGGCCGCGTGTGGCGCGGCTTCCTCGTCCACGACGGCAACTACGACCCCCTCGTCCCAGGAGTCCACGGCGCCGACCTCATCCTGCGATCCGACCTTTACGATAAGCTCAAGGCCGCCTTGGGCAAGGAACGATTCGATTTGCGGTTCGGAGCCACCCTTCGCGAGGGCCCTGATGAGGATCTAAACGACGAGTCCGACGTCTGAATTCGGCCCCTACCAACGTCCACCCGCGGCGTCATTCTGGGCTGGTGTGCAGCACGCCCGAACCAGGCGAAGCGCGCCTGCCTGCCGCGGACACCTCATACGTCAGCGCCGTGCTGGCCGAACCGTCCAGGTTCGCCAACCCACGCCGGTACCTTCGCACCCGCGTGACGGCTGGCTTAGCCAGGGATGTGAGGGCGAGGTATGAACGCGGCGAGTCCATGCGTACCGCTCGCGCTCGCGCTCGGCATGGGCAAGGCCACCGTGCTTAAGGTTCTTCACGCCACGGAAGTTTCCATAAGCCAGCCGGCCGCCACTACGAGTCCGGGATAGCAGATGCCCTCACCATGCAAATTTCTCCGTATGCGTTCTCTATTTGCGTTACGTACTCTGGCCTACTAGGCTCCTTGCACACGGCGAACGAGGAGCGGCGCATGGCAGCAATGGTTCAGGTAGATGATCAGACCTACCGGTCGCTGGAGTTCGCTGCACGCATCGGCAACATTTCGACCGGCGCGGTCGTGGCAAAGCTGGTGGCGGCTGCGAGCCTGCCCGAGCCGGCAAAGGCGGCAGCCGACGTATCAGGGGCTAGCGTCCCTGTCTTTGTCACGTACGAAGGACATCGGACGGACGCGGCGTATGACAGGCAGACGAAGCGTATCGATGTGACTTCAGGTCCGCTGGCGGGCCGCAGCTTTAAGACGCCGACCGGCGCTGCACGAGCCATTGTCGGCCACTATAAGCCGAGCATTTCCCCCAACCGCAACGGCTGGTCGTTCTGGACGATCAACGATGGGACCGGCCGCCTGCTGCAAGAGATCCGCTACTCATGACCATGACCCAGCTTGAGCAACGATTTCACCGAGATACGGTGACCGGCGCAGAACGACTGAAGCGCGAGATCGGCTACAACCCGACGCGGTTCATGCAGATGGTCAGCGAGCACGGGGGGCCCGCCGCAGCACGGCAGCTCCTGCAGGGCAGAGACGCCAGTGATGGATTTACGACGCTGCGGGAGCACCGTCGACTCGATGTCAGCGTCGAGGCGTTCGTGCTGCTCCCTTGGTATCAGGGATTGTTCTCCGACGCTGAGCGAGACGCCGCAGAACGGCGACTGACCGAGCATGGCTTCGACATCGAGCGATTCGTCCGAGACGCCACCAGCCAAGATGAGACGTCATGAGCATGCCGGACTTCCAGGTGAGCTCTCGTGGGGCCTCGCTCACTGGGCATATCTGTCCCGTGGTAGCCGCTAGCGCGCTGACGAGCTAGGTCGGCAGGCCGTGGATATTTCCGAAGCCATGCAGATCGTCAGCACGTCGTTCACAGTCCCGGGCCGAAGTGACCGTAGCCTGCTTACGAGCATCAGCAACGCGTCGAACTTCGTCCCTCCCTCAAAGGCTCTCATGGCCGTCCCTTCGCTAAATCAGGGAATTACATTGCGGCCGATCGACGCGCTGCATCAGCTTTCCTTTGTCACGGCACCCGCGTACCAAGATGACGTTTTCGACCAATACGTGCAGTGGGGCCTGCATCGCTACCTCGGATTCTTTGATCGCTCGTACGGCGCGGCTTCGCAAGTCGACCTGCGGCTCAGCGCGGCTGGCGCCCGAATCGCCGGGAACCAGCGCCGTGTGACATCTGAGGACATGGGGATCGGGTTCGGCGCGATACTGGGTCAACGCTGGCTCGCTCGGACCGGCGGAGCTGGCTCCGCGATGACGATCATCGACATCGATGTCGCCCTCAGCAACCGGTATGTATACGCCGCCGGCAGGAGGCAGGTAGTCCAGTCGAGTACAAGCCGTCGGCCTGACTACTTGATCATCGGCCAAAATGCTAGTAACCCGCGTCGCTATCTGGTACGAGCATTGGAGTGCAAAGGAACGAAGTCGAAGGGCCACGCCATACGACAGCTTGCGGGAGCTGTCACGCAGCTGGAAGGCGTGAGCGTGGGCGGCCATATACCGCGGGGGCTCGCCGTGAGCACGATCACGGCAGACGATGGCGTCTCGTACCTCGCGGTCGATCCAGACGACGGTGAACTGTCTTTCGACGTCAGCTCTAACAGCGTCGAGCAATATAGCAACTTCGTTCTGCAGGACGAGTCCAAGGAAATTCCTGCCGGAGTCGCAGTGCGCGGATCATGGGCAGTCCTCGCTGACTTCGGCGGGAACATAGCTGCGCTGAGTCGATGGGCCCCCTCAGCCATGCTTGAACGCCGGTGGAGACCGCAGCGAGATCGACTGACTATCCAGACGCCCTTCGGTCTCGCGCGCGGCACCCGAGTCACGTTCAACATCGATGGAAGGCAGCTCGCCGTCTGGCACGCGATTGCCACGACCGTGGACCAGCAACTGGCAAATGGTTCAGTTGAGGAAGTAGCCGATGCGCAGGCTGCATTCGCTCAAGACAGGGCACAGTCGGACGACCATGAAGCGTCGTCTGATGCAGTGTTCTCGGCAGCTCCCGACGGGTCGATCTTCGCGTTAACACTCGAATAGACCGGAGGATGTTGGTGCCCACCTGCGCGTTCTGCGGCTATTTCGGCAAGCTCACGGGCGAGCACGTCTTTGGCGACTGGGTGGCTCGCAGCGGCTTGGATTTGGAACCTGTACCGCATGGAGCAGGCCCGCTGAACCACGTCGGAAAGCTCATGGGGACGCGCCCACCGTTTCGGCAAACGGTTAAGGACGTCTGTGGAACCTGCAATCACGGTTGGATGAGTCGGCTTGAAAGCATGGCTCAACGCGTGCTCACGCCGTGCATCCTGGGGCAGCCGTCGCAACTGTCATCATCCGACCTCGGGGCCGTCGCTGCGTGGACGCAGAAAACTGCGTTGACCGCCATGCTGGTATCAGCCGAGGAGGATCGAGCCACAGGGTACGGCCTCTCGCCCGATGAGTACCACGCGCTGCATAGGTTGCGGGACGATCTTCGCCCGCTGCCCGCGAGTCAGTTCTGGCTTGGTCGGTATGTCGGCGGCCGGGGCTGGTCAGTCCGGGTAACGCCCCTTGTCATTGAGGCGACAGGAATGCCCGAGCCGGAAGCGCCGCAGGGCTACGCCATGACGGTGTTTGCTGGGAGAGATGATTCTTCGGGGCGTTCGCTTCACCCCACCAGCGCTAGACCTTACGTTGACGACCCGCCACCGGATGCCTTCGATATGGCCCGGGGCGGCCGATGTGGTATGGCCGAGCGGCGAAATAATTACCGATACGGACTTCCTTGACTTCGCGGTTGGCAAAGATTTAGTCGTAGCCCAGGATCATCTCGAAATACGGCCCTGGGCTCCTGCCACCGAGCTCCGCGCTAGCAGACTTGTAGACGGGCGGGTCCAGCTTCCAACGGCGTGCCACAAGCATGTCGTTAACTACCCAGCGGAGCTGGTCGAGGAGGCTCGATGCGGACGGTACTACGCATTCATAACGCGGTGTAAATGTCCAGCCTCGTACCTGATCCTCACCGCACACGATGGCGCTCGTTGTAAGGCAGCTGGGGCAAACCAGGACATCGAGGCGCTGTACCGCTCGCTTCAAGGCGAGGAGTGGGAGCTGCGGGACAAGCATGGTCCGTTTACCTGCAAAATCGTGTCCAACACAATCAATTGAGAGAATGAGTCCGTGCCGATCCGAAAACCGTCAGCGAAGGTCGCAAGCGTCGGCGTCACGCGAACGCAGCTGTATGTCGAAGAGCAACTCGAATGGCTGTTCCGCCGACAGCCGACAGAGGACTACGGCATAGATGCCCACGTCGAGATCGTCGATGGCGAGAACGTCCGCGGTCGCCTGCTCGCCCTTCAGATCAAGAGTGGCGCAAGCTGGTTTCGAGAGCCGACCGACGGTGGCTGGTGGTACCGCCCAGACGAAGACCATGTCACGTACTGGTCGCACCACTCGCTGCCCATCGCCGTCGTGCTATACAACCCGGTCAGCAAGGCATGCCACTAGCAGCTCGTCAACGCTACGACCCTCGAGCAGAGCAAGAACGGCGGTTGGAAGCTACGCGTGCCTGAGACAAATTTGCTCGACGCAAATGCAGCTGAGGCATGGCGCAATGCAGCGGACGGCGATCCCTACGAGCTACGCGTCCGCGAACTTCGGCTGGCTAAGCCCTGGATGGAAATGTTGGCGGACGGTACGCGTCTTGTCGTCGACTTCGAGGAGTGGATCAACAAGAGCTCTGGTCGCGGCTCGATCTCGATTGGGATCGACCATGAGGACGGCAACGAACCAGAGGAACTCGTGGCTTGGCATCTGTGGGTCGGCCCTACGAGTTATGCAGAGTCAATTCCACAGTTCTTCGCGTGGGCGGACGTCGACGTCCACGAGCAGACCTACGACGAAGCCGACCACGACCAATACGAGCAGGAATGCTCAACCTGGGATGAAGGCGAGCAGTACTTCACCGTGTCCTTCGACGACTGGCGTCGTGGTCGCGTGGCAATGGGCATTCGTCCCTACAGCAACTCGGCCGGCGAGGTCGATTACTACCGCCTCGAACTAACCCTTAGCGAACTTGGCAAGGCCTTTTTAATCGTGGACGAGTTTGCGACGAGCGGGCTTCGCCAGCTTACGTTGTAGAGCAGTCTTGTCCGGAGTCGGACGCATGAACTCGAAGACCTACCGACGACGCTGAGATCGTGGTTTGACCCGATCCGGTCACCTGGTGCTCGTGGACGTGACGAAGCCAACGATTGAGGGCCCGGACGCTTCCGCGTCCGGGCCCTCAATCTGACAGTAGCGGGGACAGGATTTGAACCTGCGACCTCTGGGTTATGAGCCCAGCGAGCTACCGAGCTGCTCCACCCCGCGTCGTAAGACCAACCCTACCCGCCCACCTGCTCACCGCCAAATCGGGGTCACCCCAGTGGTGAGGTGACCCCGATCGGGCAGCGAACGGGCAGAACTCAGGCCCGCAATCAGCTACGACGGCGAGGACGAGGGCTTCGGCGACGGCGACCCGTTCGCGCCGGACTGAGACTTGAGGTAGGCCTCGGTCAGCCGCTGGACCTCTGCCTGCGCCTGGCCGATGGCGGCGAAGTCACCGCTGCGGTAAGCCGTCTGCAGCCTGGCCAGCGACGCGTTGAGCTGGGTCACGATCTGCGCCTGGCTCCCAGTGACCGGCGGGGTGGTCGGCTCGGCCGTGGGCGGCGCGGAGGACCCCGACGCAGGCGGCGTCGGGCTGGGACTGCTGGTGCTGGGCGGCGAACTGCTGCCCGCGCCCACCCCGCCGTTGAGCAGCGAGACGCCGACCGGCCCCCGGCTGAGGTTCTCCAACGCGCCGGCGAGGTCGGCGGCGTAGCCGATCTTGTCGCCGTAGGCCACCATGACCCTCTGCAGGATCGGGTACCCGGTCGACCCGGAGGCCTGCACGTACAGCGGCTCCACGTACAGGAACGAGTCACCGATCGGCAGGGTCAGCAGGTTGCCGTGGATGACCTGGGAGCCGCCGGAGTCCAGCAGCGAGATGTTCTGGGAGATGGTGGCGTTCGAGCGGAAGGTGTTGGCGATCTGCTCTGGCCCCTGGATCACCGTGCTGTCAGGCACGTTGAGCACCGTCATCTTGCCGTAGTTCTCACCCGGGTCGCTGTCGACCGTGATGTAGGCCGCCAGGTTCGTGCTGTTGTTCACCTTCATCGGGGTGGTCAGCTGGAACTTGGGCTGGCCGTCCTTGGTCCCCGGTGCGCTGGCGAGCACGTAGTAGGGCGGCTGGGCCACGTTGGAGTCCAGGTAGGGGTCGTTGGGGACCGTCCACTTGTCAGCCACGTTGTAGAAGTCGGTGGCGCTGTCGACGTGGTACTGCTCCAGCAGCTTGCGCTGCACCTCGAACAGATCCTGCGGGTAGCGGACGTGGGCCAGCACGCTGGCAGGAATGGATTTCTTGTCCTGGACCAGGTTCGGGAACACCTTCTTCCAGCTTTTGAGCACCGGGTCATCGTCCCACTCGTACAAGGTCACCTTGCCCGAGTACGCGTCGACGGTTGCCTTGACCGAGTTGCGGATGTAGTTCACCTGGCTGTCGGCCTGTGACGCGGTCCGGTTGGTCGCCGTCAGCGAGTCGGTGGTCAGGTCGGAAAGGCTCTGCCTTTCCGAGTACGGGTAGTTGGCGATGGTGGTGTAGGCGTCGACGAACCACTGCACCCGGCCCTCGATCACGGCGGGATAGGGGTCGCCGTCCACGGTCAGGAACGGCGCGACCTTCTTGACCCGCTCACGCGGATCGCGGTCGAACATGATCTTCGCGCCCTTGGCGCTGGCGGCGTCGTTGAGCAGGAAGTTCGTCTCGCGGTACTTCATGCCGAACGCCAGCCGGTTGATGACGTTGGACAGCGACACCCCGCCGCTTCCGCCGTAGGTGTTCTTGACGTCCGCGCCGTCGTACTCGCGTGGCGCGCCGGAGGCGCCGACGATCGAGTAGTTGGGCAGCAGCTCGCCGTAGTACACCTGGGGCGTGGTCAGCTTCAGCGGTCCCTTCGGGGGGATGTCACCCTCGGTGAACTGCTTGGTGTTGGTCACATCGCTGCTGGCCGCGGCCGCTGCGAACCCGAAACCGTGGGTGTAGAAGGTGTGGGCGTTGATCCAGTTGGTCTGGTTGCCCGTCAACTTGCTCTGGTCCAGCTCGCGGACTCCGACCACGTAGTCGGCGACCTCGCCGTCGACCTCGTAACGGTCGATGTCGAGCTTGGCCGGAAAGCCGTACTGGTTGCGCAGCTGCTGGAACTTGCTGAACGTCGGTGACACCACGTTGGGGTCCAGGATGCGCAGGTTGGCCACCGTCGGATCGGAGGCGGTGAGCGCGGAGTTGTCCGGCCGGTTGGTCACCTCGTAGTCCTGATAGGTCACCTTGCCGCCGTCTTTGTCGGTGACGATGTCGTAGGCCTGCCGGGTGGCTTGGATATTCCGGTCGATGTAGGGGGCTTCCTTGTCACTGGCGTTCGGCTTGACCGTCACCTGCTGCACGATCGCCGGGTAGATGCCGTTGATGCCGATCGAGAGGATCAGCAGCACCACGAACGAGATGACCGGGATCTGGGCGCTCTTGAGCCACAGGCTGGCCAGCACCGCCAGCGCGATCAGCACCGCCACCCAGAACAGGATCATCTTCGCCGGCAGCGAGGCGTTGACATCGGTGTAGGAGGCGCCGGTGACCTTGCCGCGGCCGGAGAACACCAGGCCGTAGCGGTCCAGCCAGTAGGCGCAGGCCTTGAGCACGATGAAGAAGAACACCAACAGGGTGACGTGCCGGCGAGCGGCGATGGTGAGCTTGGGCCCCGGAGTCGCGATGCGGAAGGCGCCGAACAGGTAGTGCACAGCCAGGCTCAGCAGCAGCGAGAACACCACCGCGTTGAAGCCGAGCCCGAGGATCAGCCGGTAAGCGGGGTAGTCCCAGGCGAAGAAGGAGATGTCACGGTTGAACTGCGGGTCGGTGACGCCGAAGGTCTCGCCGTGGCGCCACAGCTGCCACACCTTCCAGTTGGCCTGGGCCGACATGCCGGAGGCGAGGAAGATCAGCCCCACCAGCCCGATGAAGATCAACCGCTTCCTCGGCTCCAGGGCCACCCGGTAGCGCTCCAGGTTCTCCTGCTCCTGCGAGATCGGCCGGAACGGCGGGCGCATCCGGTAGGCCAGGAACACATTGGCGCCGATGATCGCGGCCAGCGCGAGGCCCACCGTCAGGAACAGCACGATGCGGGTCATGAGGATGGTGCTGAACACGCTGCGAAAGCCCACCTCGCCGAACCACAGCCAGTCTGTGTAGACGCGCACCAACGAGCCGAGGGCCGACAGCAGCACGAAGAGCGAGGCCAGCACCCCGATCACGATCTTGCCGCGCCGCGACACCCGGATGCTCGGCATATCAGGCCGCATGGCCACGAGGTTCTCCTCACCTGGCGCCCAGCCGCCGCCAGCTGCGCCGGCGCGGTCTGGAACGCTCTCGATCTCGTCCTTCAGCAGCAACGTACCGAGCCGGGCACAGGTTCCGAGGGATGGCACGATCTAGCTATGTCTGATGACCAGTTTTCAGCCGGCCCCGCCCCCGAGCCCGAGCCCGAGCAGATCCTGCTCGAAGCCGTCGCGGCCGAGATCGAAGCCTACGTGGGCCAGGCCGGCTGGGACCTGGCGCCGGCTCTGTTCGCCCTGGTGCCGACCCGGGTGCTGGCAGCCGACCCCACAGCGGCGGGCCTGCTAGGGGCCGCCGCGGGCTCGGACCCGTCGGAGATATCCCCCGAGTCGATCACTCCGGTGGCCCAGGAGGAGCTGCCCGAGGGCCCGCTGGACGAGGTGCTGGCTCAGATCGGCTGGCCGGAGGAGGTGCTCGGCTGCGCGCTCAGTCAAGAGATCGTCCTGCTGCCCCCGTCGGCTGAGCCCGAACTGGACGACCTGACGGTCGCGTCGGCGGCCACCACCGCCTTGGAGCACCCGGATCGCCGGGAGGCCCGGCTGGTGGTGGCTGTGCTGCGCGGCGGCCGGTCGGCCAGCGTCCTGCGGCTGCGCGGCGCGGCCGAGGCGCCGGATGAGTTGCTGACCGGGCCGGAGCTGGCGCCCAACCTGGTGGCCGCGCTGAGCGCCACCCTGCTCGACTGAGTGCCAGCGCTGGAGGCGGCTTGAGCTCGGTCGTCGGGCTGAGCTGCTAGCAGCGCGCCACCGGGCCGCCGTCGGCGTGGGCTTTGAGGTTGTCGATCGCCTCATCCAGGGTGGCCACCCTGATGACGTCCAGGCCCGAAGGGATGTTGCCGTCGACGTCGAGGCAGTTGTCCGCCGGCGCCAGGAACACGGTGGCCCCGGCCCGCCGGGCGGCGATCATCTTCAGCGCGATGCCGCCGATCGGGCCCACCTTGCCCGAGGAGTCGATGGTGCCGGTGCCGGCGATGAACCTGCCGCGAGTCAGGTCCTCGGCGCTGATCTTGTCGATGATGCCGAGCGAGAACATCAGCCCCGCCGACGGGCCGCCGATACCGGTCAGGCTCAGGGTGATCTGAAACGGCGGCAGGCAGCCCTGGACGATGGTGATGCCGATGCGCGGCGTGTCGCTCTCGGCCGCCGGCGCCTGCAGCAGCAGTGTCACCTCGACCTGTTTGCCGGCCCGCCGCATGACGGCCGGCAGGCGGTCGCCGACCCGGTGGGCGTTGAGGACCTTGCGCAAGGCGGTGTCATCGGCGATGGGCGTTCGGTCCACCGACACGAACTGGTCACCGGCCTTGAGCGCGGTGTTCGGCGAGTCCTTCGACACCGAGTTCACCCCCAGACCCTCCGGGTAGCCCAACTCGCAGGCCGCCGCCTCGACGGCGTTCTGCTGTGAGACCAGGAAGTCCTGGGAGTTCTGCTCGTTCTGCTGTTCTTGCGAGGTTCCCGGCGGGTACAGGCTGTCGTGGGGCACCACGACCTCATCGTTGCGCAACCAGCCGCGGACCGCGCCCAGGACGGTGGTCTTCTGGGTGTCGGCAGAGACGGTCGTCAGGTTCAGATGACCTGACGTGGGAGTCACCGGGTGCCCGCTGATGGCGATGATGTCCTTGCCGTCGTCCTTGCCCAGGGTGTTGAACGTCGGCCCGGGACTCTCGACCAGGTAGGGCACCTGCAGCCCGAAGCTCAGGATGCCCAGCACCAGGCACAGGACAGCACCGAAGATGAG
This sequence comes from Jatrophihabitans sp., assembly GCA_036399055.1. Taxonomy (NCBI): domain Bacteria; kingdom Bacillati; phylum Actinomycetota; class Actinomycetes; order Jatrophihabitantales; family Jatrophihabitantaceae; genus Jatrophihabitans; species Jatrophihabitans sp. Next base: position 100,326 of record DASWNX010000008.1, on the reverse strand, counting down.
CGTGCGCAGCTGACGAGACATTGCGATCACAGTAGCCGCCGCATGCCGATCAAGGCCGTCGCGGCGTGGGTATCCGCGCCTTCGCCAGGCGCCGGCGGTGCGGTGGCCGGGGCGAAGCGCGCCCCGGGCCGGCGCGAGTGGAGTCTGCGGCGGCTCGCGCGAATGTCAGTCCGCGCCCTGCTCGGCGGCGAGCACCCGCATGTCAGCCCGAGGCAGGGCAGGCGGAGACAGGGCCGGCGGAGACAGGGCCGGCGGAGACAGGGCTGGCGAGCGCCGCTCCAGTGCCCGCAGGAGCGCCTGGTGCTCAGACATCGCATCCATGCGGCGAAGCCGGCGGCCGGTCTGGACCGGGGTCCGCCACCAGATCACGACGGCGCCCAACCCGGTGCTGGCCACCGGCGCCAGCAACCACCACATCCACGCCATGCGGTGCACGTTAGGCCGTTGGTCAGCGGTCGGTGCGGACGCGCGCCGGGCCCGACGCCGTTCGCTGACGGCGCAGTCTGGTGGGCACCGCCGCTGCGTGTCACTCGTTGCAGATAACGTGGCTGACATGAGCAACTTCGGATTCGGATTCGGGCAGTTCGGCCAGGATGAGCCAGGCCGGGATCCAGACGACCTGGCGAGCAAGATCCCGCTTTTCGCCGAGTTGCAACGCCTGCTGTCCAGCTCCGGCGGTCCGGTGAACTGGGATCTGGCGCGGCAACTGGCGATTTCGAGCCTGGCCGGTCAGCACCGCAGGATGGGTCCGGCTGACAACGCCGCCGTCGCCGACGCCTTGCGGCTGGCCGACATCTGGCTGGACGGGGTCACCGACCTGCCCTCGGGCATCACCACCACCGAAGCGTGGAGCCAGATCGACTGGGTGGAGAAGACCATCGGCACCTGGGCGGCGCTGTGTGACCCGGTCGCCAGCCGGGTGGTGACCGCGATGTCGGGCGCGATCCCGCCAGAGGTGGCCGCCCAGGCCGGGCCGATGGCGCCGATGATGGCCCAGCTCGGCGGCATGATGTTCGGCGCCCAACTGGGTCAGGGCATCGCGGCGCTGGCTGACGAGGTCGTCTCGGCCACCGAGGTGGGGCTGCCGCTCGGTCCGGCTGGTACCGGCGCGCTGGTGCTGGCCAACCTGGACGCCCTGGCTGAAGGACTCGAACGCCCGATCGCCGATGTCAGGCTGTTCATGGCCTTGCGCGAAGCGGCGCATCACCGGTTGTTCAGTCACGTGCCGTGGCTGCGCCAGCAGTTGATCGAGGCCGTGGACGCCTACGGCCGCGGCATCTCCATCGATCCTGAGGCGATCTCGGCAGCGCTCAGCGACATCGATCCGACCAATCCCGAGTCGATGCAGAACGCGCTGACCGGCGGCCTGTTCGAACCGCAGAACACCGATGCCCAGAACGCCGCGCTGCGCCGGTTGGAGACGCTGTTAGCCCTGATCGAAGGCTGGGTCGACACGGTCGTCGGCCAGGCGGCCGACGAGCGGATGCCTGGCGGGCAGGCGTTGACCGAGGCCATGCGGCGGCGGCGCGCCTCCGGCGGGCCGGCTGAGCAGACCTTCGCCACCCTGGTTGGCCTGGAGCTTCGCCCACGACGGTTACGCGATGCCGCCGCGCTGTGGGCGGCGATGTACCAACTGCACGGAACCTCGACCCGGGACGGGCTGTGGAATCACCCGGACCTGCTCCCCCGTGCCGAGGACCTCGATGACCCGATGGCCTTCGCGGCCGAGCACGGCGCTGCTCACGACATGCGGATGCCCGAGTTGGACGATCCCGATCTCGCCAGTTTCAGGCCGGCCGCCGAGCAGGCCGATGACCTGACCGACACGCCGCCGAGGGCGGGAGCGGATGCGCCGCCGTCACCCGAGGCCGGCGCCAGCCCGCCCGCCGCCGACACGGAGCCGTCCAGCCCCGCCGGCAACGCGGGGTCATCTGGCGCCGCCGGCGCGGAGGACCCGAACGCGGCCAAGCGGCCGGGCAGCCCGGATGAGTCAGCGGGTCCGCAGTCCAGCTCCGGCGAGTCACAGTCGGACAGCTCGGGTAGCTGAGCCGCCACGGCCACGCCCTCCAGAAACCCGCGGGCGCGTTCGGTGCGCGGGTAGCGCTCTGCCCACGCCCAGAAGGCGCGGTCGTGCCCCGGCTCGAGCAGGTGGCTCAGCTCGTGCACCAGGACGTAGTCGATGACCCAGGACGGCGTCGAGTGCAGCCGGTGTGAGAGCCGGATGGTCCGATCGGCAGGGGTGCACGAGCCCCAACGATGGTGCATGTTCCTCACCCAGCGGACGCTGACCGGCTGGGGCCGCCCCTCCAGGTAGGCCTCAGACAGCCACCGTGCGCGGCTGAGCAGCTGATCGTCGCCTGCTCGGGGGCCGGTGCTGGCCATCTTGGCCTCCCGGCGGGTGACCCGCTCGACCATCTCGGTGATCAGGCGCTGTTCCTCGGCTTTGCTGGTGCGTGCCGGCATCAAGATGACGATCTTGTCGCCGTCTCGGTAGGCGGACACCGTGCGTCGGCGACGGGCGCTTCGCCGTACCTCGATCGACGGGGATGCATCTGCCATGGACGTCACCCTAGGCCGCGCCGGTGACAGGACCCGCGTGGGCGAGCCGATTGTGGATAAAACGCGTTGCCCGTCAAGCCTCACGGGGTCTGCCCCCAGGCAGGCGACGCGACTTGTCCACAGCCTGTCAACCGGAAGAGCGGCGCGTCGTCCAGAGGTTATCCACAACGCGCTCCACAAGTGTGGACATACGGTTGAGGGTTCTCTGCACCCTGTGGACGGTCCTTCGCCAGCGTCGGTGAGGTGTGCCAACGTCCTGGTCATGACACCGGAGCACCACCCCCTGCCAGCCGCCGGTCCGACCTCAGGCGTCAGCTCTGCGTCCTCGCAACTGGGCGCCCGGCGGCTGAACCGCGCGGCGATCGTGCTGTGGCGTTCGCGGCGGGTGGTCCAATTCGAGCTAGGCGCTCGGCGAATCGTCGTCGAAGGCGTCGAGCCCGAACAGCTGTCGCCGCTGCTGTGGCGTCCTGGCCGCAGGCCGCTGGCGCCGGCGCACCGTGACGTCCCGCAAGGCTGCGATGAGCTCGCCGCTGTGCTGGACAAGGCCGGCTTTCTGACCAGCGCCGACGGCCAGCCATCCGGGTCTCCGGCCTTACCAGCCCGGCTGTCGGCCGATCTGGGCGCGCTCACGGCCCAGTTCGGAGACCGCGCGGTGGCCGTTCTGCAGGCCCGCCGCGCGGCGGCCGTCGCGGTGCACGGCACCTCCAGGCTGGCGACGTCGGTGGCCGCCACCTTCGCCGCCGCCGGGGTCGGCTGGGTTCAGTTGGTGCATGCCGGCGAGGTGTCAGCCAGCGACTCCTGCCCGGGTGGCGTGACGCCTGCCGACGAGGGCCGCAGGTTCGCCGTCGCAGCCGATGAGGCGGTGCTCCGGCACGCCCCCGACGTGGTGACCACCCCGATTCCACCCGAGCGTTCCACCGACCTGGTGGTGCTCACCGACCCCGCGCCCGTGGACGACTCGCTGCGCTCGGCGCTGCATCAGGACCAGGTGCCGCACCTGCCGGCCAGCGTGGACGGCCAGCGTGCCGTCATAGGCCCGCTGGTGTTGCCCGGGCGCACCGGTTGCCTGCGCTGCGCCGACCTGCACCGCGCTGATCGCGACCCGGCCTGGCCGGCGCTGGCCGTGCAGCTCGGCGCCAGGCCCCGGCGGCGGATCACCTCCGACGTCGCGCTGTGCGTGGCGACAGCAGGTGTAGCGGTCGGGCAGGGGCTGGCTTACCTGGACCGGCAGCGCCCGGCGACTATCGGGGCGAGCCTGGAATGGCAGCTGCCGGACTGGCGATTACGCCGCCGTGGTTGGCCTGCTCACTACGGTTGCGACTGCGGCGCCGCGACGGCAAACCCCCCAGAGCCGACGGACACGGCAGAATAGAGCCGTGACAGATATCCCGCAGCGCGGCGTGGCCCGAACAGCCCGGCTCGCCAGCTTGCCCCTCGGCGTCGCCGGCCGGGCGACAGTCGGCTTTGGCAGACGCTTGTCCGGTCAATCCTCCGAAGACATCCAGGCCGACCTGGCCCAGCGCACGGCCGAGCAGCTGTTCTCGGTGTTGGGCCAGCTCAAGGGTGGGGCGATGAAGTTCGGGCAGGCGCTGTCGGTGTTCGAGGCTGCCCTGCCCGAGAGCTCCGCGGCGCCGTACCGAGAGGCGCTCACCCGGCTGCAGGAGGCCGCTCCCCCGATGGCGCCGGCCATCATGCACCGGGTGCTCGATGAGCAGTTCGGCACGTCCTGGCGCTCTCGCTTCACTTCCTTCGACGACGTACCGGCGGCGGCCGCCTCGATCGGGCAGGTCCACCGGGCCGTGTGGATCGACGGTCGCGAGGTGGCGGTGAAGATCCAGTACCCCGGCGCCGGACCCGCCCTGATGGCCGATTTCAACCAGCTGTCCCGTTTTGCCAAGGTCTTCAGCAGGATCTCGCCCGGCCTGGACGTCAAGCCGCTGCTCACGGAGCTGAAGGCGCGAGTCAGCGAGGAGCTGGACTACACGTTGGAAGCCAGCGCCCAGCGTCAGTTCGTCGCCGCCTACGAGGGCGACCCGGATATCGTCGCGCCCCGCGTGGTGGCCAGCGCGCCCAAGGTCGTGGTGAGCGAGTGGCTGGAAGGCATCCCCCTGTCGAAGATCATCGCGACCGGCACCCAGGAGCAACGCGACCGGGCCGGCCGGTTACTGGCCCTGCTGCACTTCTCAGCTCCGCAACGCAGTCAGCTGTTGCACGCCGATCCTCATCCCGGCAATTTCAGGCTGCTCGACGACGGCCGGATCGGGGTGCTTGACTTCGGCGCGATGGCTCGGCTGCCGCACGGGACCCCCGAGCCACTGGGGCGGATCACCCGGCTGGTGCTCGACGGCGAGACTGAGGCCGTCATCGCCGCGATGCTCGCTGAGCGGTTCATCCGGCCGGGTCTGAGCATCGACGCCGACAAGGTGATGGACTACCTCCGCCCGATCCTCGAGCCCTTGGCCCAGCCCGAGTTCACTTTCAGCCGGGAATGGATGCGGGAGCAAGCCCAACGGATCGCCGACCCCCGCAACGAGGCTGCGCGGGTCGGCCGGATGCTCAACCTGCCGCCGGAGTACCTGCTACTGCATCGAGTGACCATAGGATCGATAGGGGTGCTGTGCCAGCTCGGGGCTCGAGCGCCCTACCGTCAGATCGCGGAGGCCTGGCAGCCCGGCTTCGCCAGGTGAGCCCGGCCCGGTCACGCCGGTAGCCAGTGCGCCGCCGGTCACGCCTCACGCAGGTGGCCCGCGCGGCTACGGGCGTCACCACCAGTCCGGCTCAAGCTTGGCCTCCATGGACCGGACGTTGTCGCGAGCGCACCGCGGGCAGGTCCAACTGCGCCGCTCACCTTCGGTGTCCAGCACCCAGGTCAGCGGCGGATCGCCCTCGGCGGCCTCAGCCGTGCGACCACAACGCTGGCAGGTCACCGGTGGTCGAGTCACACCTCATTTCAGCGCGCCGCGACCACAACGCCAAGCCACCACACCGCGGCCACGGGAAATCGCGACCGCGAGTGCGGTGGTGCAACGGACTTCAACGGCGGTCCGCCGACGCGCCGCCCGCTTGGTCGGGCAGGCCGGCCCAGCTCACCGCCAGACCGGCCGGCTCCACGGCCAGGCCGGTCCGGCTCCACGGCCAGGCCGGCCCGGCTCCACGGCCAGGCCGGCCAGCCGACGGGCCGGGCTAGCCGACCAGTTGGTAATCGGCCCCCAACTGCTCGGCCAGCCGACGCTCGGAGCGTGCTGCCCGGTGAGCGGAGTAGGCCGCCAACCGGTGCCAGCGCCGGGCTTGAACGAGTTGCTGGGACAGCCGGTGCTGAGCTGCCAGCGCCGCGTGCTCCTGCGTTCGTTCTCGGGCAAGTGCTTCATACATCGTGTACATCTGTCTGACTCCTAAGTCTGGGAATTGCTGAACAGTCCCGTCGCCCAGTGGCGAGCGGGTGAACCCGTCGCGCTCAGCGGCAGGCTCACCCACCGCTGCGCGACGGCCTTCTCATGCGACGTCCTTCATGCGACGTCCTTCATGCGGCGTCCTTCATGCGACGTCCTTCATGCGACGTCCTTCTCATGCGGCGACCTCGCTCTTGCGTGGCCGCCCCCGTGGACGCTTGCGAGCGATCACGGTTCCCTGATCGAAGATCTCGCCACCCCAGACGCCCCAGGGCTCACGGCGGTCCAGCGCGCCTGCCAGGCAGCCGGCCCGGACCGGGCACTGCACGCACAGCGCCTTGGCCTGCTCCAGCTCGGTCGGCGACTCGGCGAACCAGAGGTCGGCATCGAGTGACCGGCAGGGCAGGTCCTCGATGTCGGCGCCGAAGGCCGGGTCGACTGTGGCAGCCAACGGCTCACAGATCGAGACAGCAGCCGGCTGTTCGGCTACAACCCACGGTTGCGTCTGCGGCTCAGTCAGAGTTGCAGTGGCGAACACGTCGGGTCACCTCCTACTTCGTTGTAGAAACTGATTTCTTGTCCTGCTGGAGTTGTGGGCGAGAAGCCGAATCGGCGCCCCTCGTGCCTGCGCGATGCCGGGAAATAACAAAGGCCGCGGTTCCCGGTCAGGGAATCCGCGGCCTCGAGGAGCTCGCTCTGCGAAATCAGAGCGGTGTCTTTCGAGGTCGGCGAGCCTGACCGAAGTCCTTCGTCATCTCGGTGCCGGTGATGCCGTGATCGCGGACGGCCGAAACAGCCACCAGTCCCGTCGGGACAGCACCGAAGGCAGCCGCGAACTCGGCGGCTGCGTAGAACAGCGGGTTAGTGGACATGTTCGGCGCCTCCCTTTACGAGTCTCGACGCGGGCTGCCTGCGAGCAGCGAAGGTGGATGGTGGGGTTGTGTAGGCGAGGCTAGCGGAGCCCCTTGGATCGGCACAAACTATTTTCTTCAAAACCCGCCGACTTTTATTTTGGGCCGCCGAGCAGCAGCCCGATCGGCCGCCGCCGCACCGGGCCGGGCTCGTCGCCGGCGGTGCTCAATCCAGCTCGACCGGGTCCGGATCCTGGCCGGCCAGCACCGCCAACACCACGTCGGCATAACGCTGAAGCTTGGTCGGCCCCACCCCCGGCACCTGCGCCAACTCGGCCTCGTTCGCCGGAGCGCGGTCGGCGATGGCCACCAACGTGGCATCGGAGAACACCACGAAGGCCGGCACCGCCTGGGCCTCGGCCTGCTTCTTGCGCCAGGCTCGCAGGCGTCCGAACGTCGCGGCGTCCTCGGCCGGCACCTTCGTCTTGGCCCGCTTGCCCGAGCCGCCGGAACGCCCGGTGGAGCGCTCGGCCGTCCCGGGCCGCAAACCGTCGAGAAATCTGCTGGGCCGCCGCCGCCTGGCCTGCCCCCGATGCCGGGCCAGCGCCCAGGACAGCATCAACCGTTGCCGGGCGCGGGTGATGCCCACGTAGAACAGCCGGCGTTCCTCGGCCAGCTGCTCAGGTGTCGTGGCGTGCTGGATCGGCAAGGTCTGATCGGTCAACCCGACCAGGAACACCGCGTCCCACTCAAGCCCCTTGGCCGAGTGCAGGGACGCCAGAGTGACGCCCTGCACCGTGGGGGCGTGCTGGGAGGCGGCTCGTTGCTCGAGGTCGGCGTTGAACTCGTCGAGCCGGGCGGCGGGAAGCTCGGCGCTGAACTGCTCGGCGAGGTTGACCAGCGCGGCCAGGGACTCCCAGCGCTCGCGAGCAGCTCCACCTGGCGGGGGGTGCTCGGCGTTCCAGCCGACCGAGCTGAGCACCTCGGCCACCGACTCGGGCAACGACACGCTGCCGTCGTCGGCTCGGGCCGCCCCGCGCAGCAACACCAGCGCCTGGCGCACCTCGGCTCGGTCGAAGAACTTCTCACCCCCGCGCAGGACGTACGGGATGCCCGCCTCGGTGAGCGCCTGCTCGTAGGCCTCGGACTGGGCGTTGATCCGGAACAGCACCGCGATCTCGGACGCCGGCGTCCCCTCGGCGATCAGACGCTTGGCCGCCGCGGCCACCGACTCGGCCTCGGCGACCTCGTCGTCATGCTCGGCGAAGCTGGGCTGCGGACCGTCGGGACGCTGACCGATCAACCGCAGATGCGCTGCTGGGCCACCGGGCGCGCCGCTGATCAGCCGATTGGCCAGGTCGACGATCTGCGGGGTGGAGCGGTAGTCACGCTCCAACCGCACGATGGCGGCATTCGGATAGCGTTCGGCGAAGTCGAGCAGGTAGGACGGTCTCGCCCCGGCGAAGGAGTAGATCGTCTGGTTGGCGTCACCCACCACGCACACGTCGTCGCGTCCGCCCAGCCAGGCGTCCAGCAGCCGCTGCTGAATCGGTGAGACGTCCTGGTACTCGTCGATGACGAAATAGCGGTACTGGGCGCGGATCGCCCGCGCCACCTCGGGGATCTCCTCCAGCGCACCGGCCATGATCAGCAGCAGGTCGGAGAAGTCGATCTCGTTGTTGTGACGTTTGACCTCCTCGTAGCCGGCGTAGACCTCTGCCACCCGGGCCGGCGTCACCGAGATGCCCCGGTTGGCCTTCGCCGCGGCGCTCGGATAGTCCTGGGCCGCGATCAGCGAGGATTTGGCCCAGTCGATCTCGCTGGCCAGGTCACGCAGTTCTGCCTTGTCGACGCGCAGCCGCAACCGATTCGCGGCCTGGGACACCCACCGGATCGAATTGCTGGCGACCTCGGGCATCGGGCCACCCAATATCTGCGGCGCGAAGTAGCTGAGCTGCCGCAGCGCGGCCGCGTGAAACGTGCGCGCCTGCACCCCGCCTGCGCCCAGGGCGCGCAGCCTGGTGCGCAACTCACCTGCTGCCCGGGCGGTGAAGGTCACCGCCAGCACCGCGTCAGCAGGCACCGCGCCCACCGTCACCGCGTAGGCGATCCGATGGGTGATGGCGCGGGTCTTGCCGGTTCCGGCGCCGGCCAAGATGCAGACCGGCCCACGGACAGCCTCGGCTGCCGCGCGCTGCTCGGGGTCGAGGCCGGCCAGCACCCGTTCTGCCGCCGAGCCGGCCGGGGGGCCGTCAGCGACGGAGTACTCAGCGGAGCTGGCGGCGGTCACCCCTGCATCCTGCCAAGTGGGGCTGACAAGTCGGGCCGTGGGGATGACAGTCGGGCGTGGGGCCGACAGTCCGGCCGTGCATGACAGTCGGGCGTGGGGCCGACAGTCCGTCCGTGTGGGGGGTGACAGTCAGGCCGTGGGTGACTGCGCGCGTCGGTCCCGACCCAGGCGCGGGAACATCCGCGGCTGTCGCGGCGGTTGAATCCAGACAAACCCCGGCTACCCCCTGCGGAAGGCTCTGGCATGACTGCCACTCTCACGATGTACACCACCCCGTGGTGCGGATACTGCGTCCGGCTCAAGCACGGCCTCGAGCGGGCCGGCCTCACCTTCACCGAGGTCGACATCGAGCAGGACGAGAGCGCGGCCCAGCGCGTCATGCAGGTCAACGGGGGCAATCAAACGGTTCCGACCGTGGAGTTCTCCGACGGCTCGGCGCTGACCAACCCGACCGTGCAGCAGGTGCAGGAGAAGCTCGCCGCGCTGGTCTGAGGTGAGACGCTACGCCGCGGTCACCCCTCACTCACTGGCCCAGCAGCTCACCGAGCTGGTGGATAGGCGCCACCCCGGCAGTCACCCGTCGCGGGTGGCGCTTGACGCGCCAGGCTGGATCGAGCTGGAACCGCTGACCGAGGCGCTGCGCACCGGGCTGCAAGCGCTCGGACGCCCGGTGGGCCTCGTGCGCGCCAGGGACTTCTACCGCGACGCCTCGCTGCGGTTCGAGCACGGCAGGACCGACGTCGAGTCGTTCTACGCCGGTTGGCTGGACCTGGGAGCCCTGCGACGCGAGGTGCTCAGCCCGCTGGCCAGGGCCGAGGGCGCCTGCTACCTGCCCGCGCTGCGCGACGAGGCGACCAACCGGGCCAGCCGCGCCAGCCCGGCGCCGCTGCCTGCGCAGGGCGTCCTGCTGGTGTGCGGCGAGTTGCTGCTCGGCGCCGGGCTGAGCTTCGACCTGACCGTCCACCTCGCGCTCAGCAGGGCTGCCAGGAAGCGGCAGGTTCCCCAAGACCGGCGCTGGACGCTGCCGGCCTTCGACCGCTACGACATCGACGTCGACCCCGTGGGACTGGCCGACGTGGTGATCCGTTACGACGATCCACGGCATCCCGCCGTCTCGGTGCGGTGATCGGGCGGGCTCAGTCCTCGGCGAGCAGCCAGGCGTTGATCAGCTGCCTGGCGATCGACATCGCGCCGGGCAGGCCGCGCAGCTCCGGACGCCCCTCGCCGGTCACGGACTCCGACTCCGCGCCCCAGTCGCTGGTGCGGCGGACTTCCTCACGGGTGTACCAGCCGGCCTCGGCGATCTCGTCGGCGTCGATCACCAGCCGCGTGTCGCCTGCCACCCGCGCGGTGTAGCCGAGCATCAACGAGGCGGGGAACGGATGCGGCTGGCTAGCCACGTAGGCCACGTCACACACGTCGATGCCGACCTCTTCGCGGATCTCACGAGCGATCGCGGCCTCCGCGGACTCCCCCGCCTCGACGAATCCGGCCAGCACCGACATCCGCCCGGCCGGCCACTGCGGACCACGGGCCAGCACGCACCGGCCGGCGCCGTCGTGCACCAGCACGATCACGGCCGGGTCGGTCCGGGGGAAGTGCTCTGAGGAGTCCACCGGACAGCTCCTGCTCCAGCCCGCCTTGCTCACCTCGGTCACCGCGCCACAGCGTGGGCAGTGCCGGTGCCCCTGATGCCAGGCCTGCAACGCCACCGCGGTGGTGAGCAGCCCGACGTCGAGGTCGGTCAGCTCGGTGGCCAGCTGGCGCAGGCCCAGCCAGTCCGGCTCGTCGACGTCCTGGCTCGTGAGCACCGCGAGATAGGCCACGTCCCCGACAGCGCCCAGCAGCACCCGGATGCCGTCGTGCTCGACCTCGGCCGGGCTGGCGAACCGCAACGCCCCACCGTCGGACTGCACCGGGGCGGTCCCGGATCGGGAGAGCCGCAGCACCCGGCTGGCCGGGTTCTGCCAGGCGGCGGCGCACCAGTCCTCGTCGGCGCGGCGGTGGGCGATCCGATCATGTGCCGAGCGCGCCAGGATGGGGATGTCGGGCACCGCCCAGGGGTCGCGCGCCGGCCGGTCAGCGACCAAGGATCACTCGACCTCCACTATGCCCGCCAGGCCGGCTGTGATGGCGCTGGCGTCACCGACCGCGACACCGATCAGCTTGCGCGGCGCCAGGAACTCGGCGGCCACCTCGGCCACCTCGGCCACCGTGACACCGGCCAGCCTGGCCGGGTGGCTGCTGAGCCACTCCAGCTCGACCCCGGTGCCCAGCAGCGAGGCCGCCGTGGAGGCCAGCCCTGACTGGGTGGCCGTCGACAGCGCCAGGACGCCGATGGCGTACTGGCGCACCGACTCCAGCTCGGCCTCGGCGACCGGGGTCGAGGCCATCCGGCCCAGCTCGTACAGCGTCTCCAGCAGGGCGGGCGTGGTGACCTCGGTGGCCACGTCGGCGGTGATGGTCACGCTCGAGCGCAGCGCCGAGTGGTCCAGCGCGCTGCGCGGTGAGTAGGAGTAGCCCTTGCGCTCCCTGATGTTCTCCACCCACCGGGAGGAGAAGTAGCCGCCGAAGATCAGGTTCGCCAGCTGCAGCGCCGGATAGCGCTCGTCCTGTCTTGGCAGGCCGGCGCCGGCGAACCGGAAGGCGGTCTGCACCGAGCCGGGCCGGTTCATGATCAGCAGCGGGCGCTCGGTGAGCGGCGGCAGCGGGGCGGCTTTGGCGGCCGGCGCGGCGCCGCTCCAGCCCTGCAGCGCCGACTCGGCCGCGTCCAGCGCGCGCGCCGGGGAGATGTCGCCGACGATGACCAGCAGGGAGCCCTGCGGGCGCACCAGGCTCGCGTGCAGGCGCCGCAGTTGGGCCGCCGTGGTGGCGGCGACGCTCTGCTCAGCCGGCAGGGTCCGGCCATAGGGGTGCCCGGGCGACATCCGGTCGGCCAGCGCCTCACCGGCGATCACGCCGGCTTGGGACCGGGACATGGTGATCCGCTCCAGCAGCCGGCCGCGCTCGCCGTCGACCTCGGCGTTGGGGTAGCTGGCCGAGTTGAGGATTTCGGCGTACAGCTCCAGCAGCGCCGGCAGGCCGGCCGCGATCGCCGAGGCAGACAGTTGCAGCCGGTCAGGGTCCAGGCCGACCGACAGCTCCGCGCCCAGATCACCCAGCGCGATCGCCAGCGCCGCCCGGTCGTGCTCGGCGGTGCCGGTGCGGATCGTGCCTGCCAGCAGGGAGGACTGGGCCAGATGGTGCTCCTTGGCGGAGAAGAACGGGATCCGCAGCCGGACCTCCACCATGGGAACGGTGGGGCGGCGAATCGCCACCACCCGCAGACCGGAGGCCAGCACCCGCTCGGAGAAGGCGAGCTTCTTCGGCTTCGCGGCCTTGGCCAACCCGGGGACCTGCGACAACGCGCTCATCTGGTGGCTCCTGGAATGAGTTCGAGGACGGCGCGGCTGGTGGGGAGCAGGTCGCCGGCGACCGTGCGGATGTCGGAGTCGGTGACTTGGCTCAGCAAGCTGGGCAGCCGCAGGATCAGCGACGCGTCGCCGAACAGCAGCTCGAACTTGCCGAACTCCTGGCTGCGGTTGGCCACCTGATCCAGCTCGTGGGAGATGGTGGCGGCCAGCTGGACGCCCGCCCGGTGCAGCTCGCCCGGCTCGACGCCGTCGGTGGCCAACCGGTCCAGCTCCTCGTCTACGGCGGCGATCACGGCGCCGGTGGCGTCGCGGTCGGCGTAGTGGGTGGTGATGTTGAGCCTGGTGGGGTCGCGTTCCTCCAGCGGGTCGCCGAAGGTGCCCAGATAGGCGTTCACGTCGGTCACCAGCCCCTTGGACTGCACGAGCGAGCGGTGCAGCCGGGAGGCGTCGCCGTTGGACAGGATCTCAGCGAGCAGCACCGTGGCCAGGTAGCGGTTGAAGTCGGCAGCCGGATCGACGACCCGGTAGCCGATCGCCAGCGCCGGCATAGGCGCCATCTCATCCACCACCACCTCCCGCCGCTCACTGGTCAGCGGCGGTTCGGCGAAGTTCGGCCGCTGCGGCTTCTTGCGTCGCTTGATGCCGGCGAAGTGGCGCTCGATCATCTCCAGGGCCCCGGCCGGGTCGAAGTCGCCGGAGACGCTGAGCACCGCGTTGGCCGGGGCGTAGTAGCTGTCGAAGAACGAGCTGGCGTCGGCCACGGTGGCGTTGGTGAGGTCCTCGAAGCCGCCGTAACCGTTGTGCGCGTTGGCGAAAGTGTCATACATCAGCTCGGGCAGCTGCAGCCACGGGAAACCGCCATAGGGCCGGTTGAGCACGTTGACCCGGATCTCCTCCTTCACCACGTCGATCTGGTTGGCGAGGTTCTCCTCGGTGATCCGCGGCGAGCGCATCCGGTCGGCTTCCAGGAACAGCGCGCGCTCCAGGGCATGGGAGGGCAGCAGCTCGTAGTAGCTGGTGTAGTCCAGGTGGGTGCTGCCGTTGAACATCCCGCCGGAGGACTGGATGTAGTGAAAGTGCTCCAGCTTCTCCAGGTTGGCCGACCCCTGGAACATCAGATGCTCGAACAGGTGCGCGAAGCCGGTCCGGCCCTCGGGCTCGGAACGGAATCCGACGTCGTAAAGCACCGCGACGGCGATCACCGGTGCTCGTCGATCCGGCGCCAGCACCACCCGCAGGCCGTTGCGCAGCGTGTGGTGCTGCAACTGGAAGGACAAGGAGGGCAAGGTGGGGATGCGCGACGAGGTGGGCACCGGCCCACACTAGCCAAGTCGGTCGCTCAGAGTACGCGCACGGTCGCGATAGTCGCCTCGGCCTTGGCCCACAGGTCAGCCCGCTTGTCAGGGATCGAGAGCATGAAGATGCTGACCCCCGCGGTGGTGGGCAGCCCCACGGTCCACAACCGCTCGACGCGAGTGGCCAGGTTGTGGCGCGCCCGGTACGCCGGGTTGATCGTCACCTCGGTGAGGACCTGGTATCCCAGCACGCCGCCGAAGGACCTCGAGCGCGCGGCCAGCGTTCTGCTGGACGGAGTGTCACCGTAGGCCCGGTCCAGAGCCCGCGTGGTGCGACGTAGCACCTCGGCGCGGACCTCGGCGGCCGAGGGCGGCGCGGGGGCGGCGGCTCGTCGCGCGGACCGGAAGGTCACCACGTCGTTGGACGGCGGGGACGTCAGGCTCTGCGGGTTGCCCGAGCCCTGGCTGATCACCCAGCCGGGCTCGACCTCCTGGTTCAGTGAGATCCGCAGGCCCAGAGCGACGTCGGAGCCGTCCTGCCGAAGCGCGTTGTCGATGCAGCGATAGGCCAACCGGGACTGCTCGTCGCGGATCCGCGGGCAGGTGACCAGCGGCAAGCGCTCGGTCGGGCCGTCGCCCGGCGCTGAGCTTCTGGGGGCAGACGGGATCGACGGCGCCTGGGTGAGCTGGCTGACCCGGTCGGACTCGAGTCGCGCGGCGCTGTCACGGTTGCGGTGGGAGTTGATGAGCGCCACCGCCACGACCAGGGCCAGCACGGCAGCCACGGCCGCCATGGCCAGACCGCGACTGCTTCGGGGCGGCACGGGCGCCGGCGGCTGCGGTAGCTCGATCATCTCTTGAAACTAGCTTGTGAGTCCCTTTCGGCCCAGTGCTGCGAATTCCCCCCACAGGTGGGCGGCCGCCTCGGCGCCCTTGTAGAGCATCGACAGGGTCACCTTCTCGTTCGGGGCGTGGATCTGGTCATCGGGCAGGCCGACGCCGAGAAAGACCATCGGAGCTCCCAGCGCCTGCTGGATGGCCGCTTCGGGGCCCGAGCCGCCTTCGCGGGTCGGCAGGATCAGGTCGGTGTCGAAGGCGGCGCAGATCGCCTTCGACAGCGCCTGGTAGGCAGGGGTTCCGATAGGCACCAGGCAGGGGGCGACCCCGTCGCCGGCCCACCGGACACGGTGGGAGATGCCGGCCGGGGTGTGCTCGGCGATGAAGGCCTCGATCGCCGCGGTGATCGTGGCCGGGTCCTGGTTGGCCACCAACCGGAACGACAGCTTGACGAAGGCGTCGCTAGGGATGATGGTCTTGGTGCCATCACCCTGGTAACCCCCGCCGATGCCGTTGACCTCGGCGGTCGGCCTGGCGCCGATCCGCTCCAGGGTCGAGTAACCGGCCTCGCCGGCCAGCGCCCGGGACTTGCTGGTGGCCAGGAACCTGGCCTCGTCGAAGGGAGTCCGCGCCATCAACTCCCGCTCCAGATCGGTCAGCTCCACCACGTCGTCGTAGAAACCGGGGATCTGCACCCGGCCGTCGGCGTCGTGCAGGGCCGCCACCATGCGTGCTGCCACGGTGACGGGGTTGGGCACCGCTCCCCCGAAAACGCCGGAGTGCAGGTCGAGGTCGGGCCCGTGAAAGCGCACGTCCGCCAGCACCAGGCCGCGCATTCCGGTCACCGAGCTCGGCATGTCCTCGGCGACCATGCCCGTGTCGGTGATGACGACCACGTCGCAGTCCAGGCGCTGGCGCCGCTCCCGCAGCAACGCCTCGAAGTTCGGCGAGCCGGACTCCTCCTCGCCCTCGATGAGGAATTTGAGGTGCACGGCAGGCGTGGCGCGGCCGGTGGCGGCCAGGTGGGCGCGCACGCCGAGCAGGTGGAACAGCAACTGGCCCTTGTCGTCGGAGGCGCCGCGGCCTCGCAGCACCGGGCCGTCGACAGTGGGCTCGAACGGGTCGGTGTGCCACAGGTCGATCGGATCGACCGGCTGCACGTCGTGATGGCCGTACACCAGCACGGTGGGCGCGTCCGGGTCCTCGCTCGGCCACTCGGCGTACACGGTCGGCAGCCCGGGCGTGGGCCAGATCTCGACGGTCGGGAAGCCGACGCCCCGGCAGGCCTCGGCGAACCACTCGGCGCTGCGGATCACGTCGTCGCGACGGTCGGGCTCGGAGCTGATGCCCGGGATCCGCAACCACGCGTCGAGGTCGGCGAGCAGCTCGGCCGAATGGTCTCTCACGTATGCGCGCACGTCGTTGGTCACGTCCGGCAGGTTATCCCGCGCCGGCTGCCGATGGCAGCTGACCCGTGACGATGTGGCCACTCAGGCGTGCGCGCCGTTGACCAACTCGCGCAACTGGCGGGCGTCCAGGAGGTTCGCAGGCGCCACCGTCAGGCCCGCGCCGACGTAGTAGAACGCCGCTGCGACCGAATCGAGCTCGGTGTCGGCGATCCCGGCGATAGCGGCCCAGGCCAGCCGGTACAGGGCAAGCTGAACCGATTTGGCGTGGGCGTCCGCACCGGTCGGCGGCCTGCCGGTCTTCCAGTCCACGACGGTGAAACGGCCGTCCGGGTCGGTGAAGACCGCGTCCATCCGGCCCCGCACCACCCGGGCGCCGAAGGACATCTCAAACCCCACCTCGACCGCGACCGGCGTGCGGTCGGCCCAGCTGCTGCGCTCGAAGGCGGCCTTGAGCGCTTCAAGCTCACCGGCGTCAGCGAGCTCGTCGACCGCTCCGGGCAGGTCCTCGATGTCGAGCAGCGACTCGGCAGCCCAGCGTTGCTCCAGCCACTGGTGAAACGCCGTGCCGCGGCGGGCCTGCTTGGCCGGCTGCTGCGGCAAGGGCCTGCGCAGCCGGCGGGCGAGCTCGCTCGGATCGGCTGAGAGGGCCACCACATCTGACACCGACAGCTGCTGCGGGACCGTCACCTCGATGACGCCCAGTTCGGCCGCCGCGGCCCGCTCGGCGAGCAGCAGCTCCACATCCCGCTCCCACAGCTTGGCCAGCGGGCTCCGCTGAGAAGCCGCCAGCGGGCTCGGGTCACCGGCGTCGTTCAGAGCGCTCAGCACCTGAGCGGCGCCACGCTCGACCATCGCCCGCCGGCCGGCCAGCGGATCAGCCGGCCAGCTCTGCCCGAGGTCCTTGCCCGCCATCGGATTCTGCTCGTCGGGCGCCACCTGCCACCAGCCGTCGACCTCGACCGCGTCGGAGGAACGCAGCTCCTCCAGGAACACCGACGCCGGCCGCGACTTGCTGCCCGCGCCCCAGGCGGCCCCGCAGGCGTAGAGCGCCTTGCGAGCCCGGGTGAAAGCCACATAGGCCAGCCGTCGCTCCTCTTTCAGGTGCCGCTGCTTCACCCGATCGCGGTGCTCGGCGATCCGGGCCTCGGCGTCTCCGTGGTGCTGGCAGCCGCCGAAGTCCAGCACCGGCAGATCGCCGGCGTCACCGCGCAGCGGAGAGGGCAGCAGGGCCGGGGTGCTGGTCCAGTCATAGTTCTTGGCCGCGTCGGGAAAGCCGTCGGTGACCAGCCCGGCCACCGCGACCACGTCCCATTCCAGGCCCTTGGCGCCGTGCACGGTCAAGACCTGCACCCGGTCGGGCAACACCTCCAGCGTGGCGGGTTTGAGCCCGTACTCCTCCTCCTCGGCCGCGCGCAGGTAACCCAGGAAGGCCGACACCCCGGCAGCGGCGCGATCGTTGGCGAATCGGGCAGCCTCGTCGATGAACCGGTCGAGATTGGCCCGGCCGGCGTGCTCAGCGCCCGGCCGCGAAGCGATCTCGACGTCCAGGCCGAGAGCTTGCTCGACCTCGGCGACCAGGTCCGGCAGCGGCAGGTCCAGCCGCCGGCGCAGCCGCCGCAGCATGAAGGCGCAGTCGGCAAGCCGGCGGTAGCCCTCGGCGGAGTACCCCGACGCCTCACCGAGATCGTCGAGCGCTTCGATCAGGGACGGCTCGACCCGCTCGTCGTCACCGGGCCGGCCGGAGCCGCCGGCCGGCTGGGAGCCCGTCGCGGCCTCGGCGACTGTCTCGGCCTCGGCGGCCGGGCCGTGGATCGACAGTCCGGTCATCTTGGCCAGCACCCGGGCCCGCTGGTGCAGCGCCACCAGGTCGGCCGGACCGATCCGCCAGCGAGCTCCGGTCAGCAACCGGGCCAGCGAGCCGCCGGCGTTGTGATCTGCGAGCACCTGCAACACCGCCCGGACGTCGGCGATCTCGGGCAACGTCAGCAGGCCGCCGATGTCGACGACCTCGACCGGTAGCCGGGCCTCGCGCAGCGCCTGGGCGATCAGCGCGATGCCTGAGCGCTTGCGCACCAGCACCGCGAGGGTCCGCTGCCCCGACGTCCAGTTGAGCCGGCCGTCCCACTCCGCCCGCAGCCGCTCGGCCAGCCAGGTCGCCTCGTCGGCGACGGACTCGCTGTACCGGGCCACCACCCGGCCCTCCGGGGCCTCTGGCCGGGCCGTCAGAGGCAGGCTGCCGGCGACCCGCAGATCCTCGGCGACCCGGTTGGCGACCGAGAGGACGCGGCGGTCGTTGCGCCAGCTCGTCATCAGCGAGTACGCCGGCGCCGGCGCGCCCGCGCTGGTGCGGAACCGGTCTGCGAACTTGCCGATGCTCGCCGCGCTGGCGCCGCGCCAGCTGTAGATCGACTGCAGCGGATCGCCCACCGCGGTGACTGCCCGGCCGTCGCCGAACAGCGCCGCCAGCATCTGGATCTGGGCATGGCCGCTGTCCTGGTACTCATCGAGCAACACGACGTCATAGCGTGAGCGCTCGACTGCCGCCACCGCCGGTATCGCGGCCAACCTGCTCGCCAGCACCATCTGATCGGCGAAGTCCAGCAAGCCTTCGGACCGCTTGCGCTCGCTGAACAGCTCGACCAGTGGCAGCAGCTCAGCCCGCTTGGTGAAGCTCTCCAGCAGCTTCTCGACGTTCTCCGGCAAGGCTCGGCGGGTTTTCGGCTTCTGCGGCAGGGCCAGCAGCTCAGCCCGCAACCGAGCCGCGAGCCGGCGCACCTGCTCGGGCTCGGCCAGGTGGTCGGCAAGCTGGCCGGACAGGTCCAGCAACCGCTCGGTCACCGTGGCGACCACGCCCGGTTCCAGCGAGAACGCGCCGTCATAGTGCCGGACCACGGCGTCGGCGACCTGCCAGCGGGCCGCTTCGGTGAGCAGCCGCGCTCCAGGCTCGCAGCCCAGCACGATGCCATGCTCCTCGACCAGCCGCCCGGAGTACGCGGCGTAGGTGAGAACCGTGGGATCGGCGGACTCCACGTTCCTGTCCAGCACCCGATGCAAGGACTTCAGCCGAGCCCTGATCCGATGCTGCAGCTCACCGGCCGCCTTGCGGGTGAAGGTCAATCCGAGGATCCGGTCCGGCGCGACCAGCTCGTTGGCGACCAGCCAGACCACCCGGGCGGCCATCGTCTCGGTCTTGCCCGAACCCGCCCCGGCGATCACCACCGCCGGTTCCAACGGCGCCTGGATCACCGCGGCCTGCTCGTCGGTCGGCGGGAACAGCCCCAGCAGCCGGGCTACGTCGGCAGGCTGGTAGCGGATCTCGGCCTTCGGGGACTGGGCCGTCAGGGACTGGGCCGTCAGGGACTGGGCCCTCAGGGACTGGGCCGTCGGAGACTGGGCCGTCAGGGACTGGGCCGTCACTGGGTCACCTGCCGGCCGTCGTCCTGAGCCGGGCAGCAGCCGCGCACCGGGCACCGGCTGCAACCCTTGCCAGGCTGCGCCGTCACCGTGTTGCCGCGTAGCACCGCGGCGATCCTGGCGAGGTCGGCGGCGACCGATCCGGGATCGGGGAACTCCGCCAGTGGGGGCTGGGTCTGCGGACCGGTCGTCGCCGTGCCGATCTGGACGAGCTGGGCTCCACCCGGCTCGGCCGGCTCGCCGCCGGTGAAGGCGCCTTCAGCCACCGCGAGCTGGTACACCGCCAGCTGCGGGTGGACGCTGACGTCCTTCTGGGTCGGCTTGCTCTTGCCGGTCTTGAGGTCGATCACCACCAGCCGCCCGTCGCGGTCGCGCTCGAGCCGGTCCACCTTGCCCGACAACACCGCGTCACCGATCTGCACGGTGAACGGCTCCTCGCGAGCCACCAACGTCAGCTCGGTCCGGCTCTTGACCAGCCAGGACGCCAGCGCCTCCAACATCCGCTGCGCCCGAGCCCGCTCGGTGACGGCGTGCCAGGGCGCGGAGAAGTCCAGCCGGGACCAGCCCCGTTCCAGCAGTTCGGTCAGCTGCTCGACTCCTGCCCCCGGCTCGGCCTGCTCGGCGACCCAGTGCACCAGGGTGCCCAGGGACGCGGCCACCTCGTCGGTGGCATCGGTGGCGCCGAGGTCCATCAGCAGCGCCCGGAACTCGCAGTCGATGTAGGCCTGGAACTTCGAGGGCCGGATCGGCACCGGCCCGAGCGCCTGTGGCCGGATCGGGGCATCGCTGGACAGCGGCGCCCGGCCCCACCACTCCCGGGGGTGCGCGCCGGACACCCCCGCTTCAGCCAGCCGGGCCAGCTGCTCGGCGGCGGCGGCCAGCTCATCCTCATCGGCGTTCGGGTCGACCAGCACCCCGCGCAACTCGGCGACCAGGCCGGAGAGCAGGAACCTGCGGGAGGCGGTGGCCACCGGCCGGGCCGTGACGGTGTCGGGCAACGGGTCCAGCTCCTCGACGAAACGCGAGGGCTGGGACTCATCGCTGTCGACCGCGGTCACCAGCAACGCGCGGCTGGCCCGGGTGATCGCCACGTAGAACAGCCGGCGCTCCTCGGTCAACCGCTCGGTGAGCAGGCCGCTGGAGACTCTGGCTCGATGGGCCACCAGGTCCACCAGCAGATCCGAGCCCAACAGCGAGCCGCGCGGACGCAGATCTGGCCAGACACCGTCCTGCACGCCGGCCACGCACACCACCTGCCACTCCAGGCCCTTGCTGGCATGCGCGGTGAGAATCGACACCTCGTCGGTCACCGCCCGCCGCCCCGTCCCGGTGTCGGTGATCTGCAGCTGGCTCACCCAGTCCCGCAGCTGGTCGATCCCGCCGCCCGGGCTGCGGTCAGACAGCTTCGCCGCCTCGATGAACAAGGCCAACACCGCGTCCAGCGCTCGGTCGGCGCGGGCGCCGTCCGGACCGCCGGCCAGGCTGCGGCTATTGAGCCGGGACGACAGGCCGCTGGCCTGCCAGAGCGCCCACAGCACGTCCTCAGCAGAGCACCCTGGCGCCGCTGCCGCGGTGACAGCGGCGTCGATCACCGCGCGCAGCCGCTCGACCGGCTGGCGAACCGCGGCCGGCACCAGGGCCAGCGCGCCAGGCTCGGTGATCAGGTCGGCGAGCGTGAGCGGGCCGGCGGGCGCGTGCCGCAGGTGCCGGCGCATCCGCAGCACCTGCAGCGGGTCGGCCCGGCCCACCGCACCGAGCAGCAGCGTCTCGGCGGCCTCGGGCTGCACGGCCGCCGGATCGGCCACGCACCGCAGCAACTCCAGCAACTGCGCCACCACCGGCTCCTCGGCCAGAGGCCCGCGGACCGCCTGCCCGACCGGCACGCCGGCCGCCGCCAAGCCGCGCCGCAGGGTGTCCGCAGCCGGGCCGACCGACCGGACCACAACCGCCATCTGCGACCAGGGCACCTGGTCCTCGACGTGCGATCGACGCAGCGCCGAGGCGATGTGGGCGGCCTCTTGGCTGGCCGAGCCGAACACCGCCACCTCGACCGTGCCGGGGCCCAGATCGCCGGCCGACACCAGTGTCCGGTGCTGGGCCGGGCCGCTGAGCCGGGCGGCGATCCGCCGCGAGGCCGCGAGCAGCACCGGCCCGCTGCGCCGGCACTGCCTCAGTGACACGGTCTCCACCGGCAGGCTCAGCTCGAGCTGACCGGCCGGCTCGGGCTCGCGCCGCACGCCGCCGGTGAACGATCCGAAGTGCAGGTCGATGTCGGCCATCGCGGACTGCTCCGCGCCCCGGAAGGAGTAGATCGCCTGGTCCGGGTCGCCGATCAGCACCAGCTCGTCGGCGCCGGCGGCGATCAGCTTCAACAGCTCGATCTGGGCCGGGTCGGTGTCCTGATACTCATCGACGAAGATCCGACGGCGTTGCCGGCGCTCGGCGGCCAGCAGCTGCGGGTTGTGCCGCAGCTCGGCGTTGGCCCGCTGGATCAGCTCGGCGGCGTCGAAGGCGCCAGGCGCCTTCAGAGCGGTGACGTCGAGGTACTCGCGCAGCACATCGGCGGCGACCACCCAGTCCGGACGGTGGTGCTTGGCGCCCAGCGCGGCCAGGGTCGGCGGGCTGACGTCACGCTCGATGGCCCGCATCAGCAGGTCGCGCAGCTCCTCGGCGAACGCCTGGGTGCGCACGGCGGCCGACAGCTCCACCGGCCACGAGTCGACCTGGTCGGCCAGCCTGCCGGCCAGCAGCTCGCGCAGCGTGACGTCCTGCTCGGAACCGGACAGCAAGCGGGGCGGCGGATCACCGGCGAGCACGGCGGCCCGGCGCACCACTCCGAAGGCGTAGGAGTGGAAGGTGCGCGCGACCGGCTCAGAGATGGTGCGCTGCAGCCGGGCCGTCACCTGGTCACGCAACTGCCCGGCAGCTCGCCGGGAGAACGTGAGCAGCAAGATGTCCTCGATCGGCACTGCGCGCCGCGTGACGCGTTCGACCACCGACTCGACCAGGGTGGTGGTCTTGCCGGTGCCCGGGCCGGCCAGCACCCTCAGCACGCCGTGTCCGTGGGTCAGCACCCGCTGCTGGTCGGCGTCGAGGACCGGCGCCGCCAACGCCGGCAGGTGCGGGCGCACCAGGCGGAACACGGGCTCGGAGGTGACGCTTGCGGACACATGGCAATAGCACCATGTCGCACCGACAGATTCTGGCAGGCGCGCTGCTGTTCCAGCGGCCTCCAGCGTCTGGTTCAGCGCCTACTCCGACGCCTGCCTCTCACCGCCCGAACCGCTCAGACCTCACCTCGCGCGGCTCGCTCGGCG
Organism: Jatrophihabitans sp.; assembly: GCA_036399055.1. Classification (NCBI taxonomy): domain Bacteria; kingdom Bacillati; phylum Actinomycetota; class Actinomycetes; order Jatrophihabitantales; family Jatrophihabitantaceae; genus Jatrophihabitans; species Jatrophihabitans sp. The sequence goes on along the minus strand of DASWNX010000008.1, from coordinate 77,552 downwards.
ACCGTCCCAGCGGGCAGCGCTCATGTCCACCCGCTCCCCCCGGATCGGCACCCCTTCGGCCGCCAGCCGGGCCAGTTGCTCGGCCCGCAGGTGCTCGGCGCAACTGCCGTCGGCACGCAGCACCCGGTGCCAGGTCACCGTCGCGCCGTCGGCGGCCAGCACCCGCCCGACATTGCGAGCAGCCCGGCTGCCGACGAACTCGGCGACATCGCCGTAGGACATCACCTTGCCGGCCGGAATCGACTCGACGCAGTCCAGGATTCGCCGCGCCAACGACAGGTCCTCGGTCACGGCGCGGCGGGCGCGGTCACGGCCGGCGACATCGCTGGCGCTCAGATCAGTAGGACGGCAGCGACGGGTCCACTTGCTTCACCCAGGCGGTCACGCCGCCCTGGACGTGCACCGCGTCGGAGAACCCGGCGGACTTGACGGCCGCCAGTGTCTCGGCCGAGCGCACCCCGGTCTTGCAGTACATGACGATCTGGCGGTCCTGCGGCAACCCCGAGAGCGCGTCGCCGCGCAGGATCTCGTCCTTGGGAACCAGCTTCGCGCCGGGGATCGAGACGATCTCCCACTCGGCAGGCTCACGGACGTCGATCAGCTCGATCGGCTTGCCCGAGTCGAGCAGGGTCTTCAGCTCGGCAGCCGTGATGGTGGAGCCGGCCGCGGCCTGCTGGGCCTCCTCCGACACCACACCGCAGAAGGACTCGTAGTCGATCAACTCGGTGATCGGCCGGGCCTGCGGGTCCTTGCGGATCTTGATCGTGGTGTAGGACATCTCCAGGGCGTCATAGACCATCAGCCGTCCCACCAGCGGGTCGCCGACTCCGGTGATCAGCTTGATCGCCTCGGTGGCCATGATCGAGCCGATCGAGGCGCACAGCACGCCCAGCACGCCGCCCTCGGCGCACGAGGGCACCATGCCCGGAGGCGGCGGGTCGGGGTAGAGGTCGCGGTAGTTGGGCCCGTAGCGATTCCAGAACACCGAGGCCTGGCCGTCGAACCGGTAGATCGAGCCCCAGACGTAGGGCTTGTCCAGCAGCACCGCGGCGTCGTTGACCAGGTAACGGGTGGCGAAGTTGTCGGTGCCGTCGACGATCAGGTCGTACTGGGCGAAGATCTCCAGCACGTTGTCGTTGTCCAGGCGGGTCGGGTGGACCACGACGTTCACCAGCGGGTTGATCTCACGCACGCTGTCACGGGCTGACTCGGCCTTGGGCCGGCCGATGTCGGACTGGCCGTGGATGATCTGACGCTGCAGGTTGGACTCGTCGACCACGTCGAACTCCACGATGCCCAGCGTGCCCACGCCGGCGGCGGCGAGGTACATCAGGGCCGGCGAACCGAGGCCGCCTGCGCCGACGCACAGCACCCTGGCGTTCTTCAGGCGCTTCTGGCCGGCCATCGCCACGTCGGGGATGATCAGGTGCCGGCTGTAGCGGCGCACCTCGTCGACGGTCAGGGATTCGGCTGGTTCCACAAGCGGCGGCAAAGACACGAGGTTTCCCCTTCAAGGGCATCACTTCTGCGGTCGCTGGCACAACGTCGCGACCATCCTGACAGATTCCCTCGCCGTCTTCGCGTGGATTCGGGCCTCGGCGCCGCGCGGCCTCAGGAAGAGTTGCGCTGGAAGAACTCCGCGTCAGCCGCGTCACCGACCTGCTCGGCGCCCGGCGCGTCCGGCACGCCGGGCGGGAACGGCCAGGGGTTCGCTCGGCAGGCCCGGCCGCCGGCGGTCTTGTTTCCCAGGCTCTGCTGCATCATCACCGGCGCCAGCCCGCTGTCAAGGCAGTAGTGGGCGTGGTTGTGCCCGATCGCGTGACCCACCTCGTGGTTGACGGCGTAGCGGCGGTAGTTGGCCAGGTCCGCGCCGAACACCTGCGCGCCACGCACCCAGCGGGACACGTTGAGCATCACCCTGCCCTCGCCGCCGGCGTAGCAGGAGGTCTCGACCCGCAGGGAGTACCCGCAGACGGGGCGTAGGGTCGCCGGCGCCGCCAGGGTGATCCGGAAGTCGACCGGTCCGGAATCCACTCGTTGCAGCGACACCGCGCCGTTGCCGATCCAGGACCGCTGATCGCTGAGCGCATTCATCACTCCGGCGGCGAACGCCTTGGGGTCAGCACCGGTGACGCCGTCCTCGACGTCGATCGTGAACCGGTACAGCTGGCCCCCCTTGCCGAGCACGCCCGAGGCGCCGGCGAGAATCGAGAAGGTGCCCTGGGCGCTGAAGGAGTAGGGCGCGCCTGGCGGCAGCGCGGGCAGCGGCAGCGGCCGGGTGACCGAGCTGGCGGGTGTGCTGGTGGCCGGCTTGCTGGTGGCCGGCTTGCTGCTGACAGCGGTGGGCCGGCTGGTCCCCGAGGCAGGCGGGCTCGCTTGGGTGCTGAGCGCCGGGGTGCTGAGCACCGCGCGGGCGGCTGGCGGGTCTGGATGCGTGCCGATGTTGAAGATCGCCACCACGCTGATCGCCGTGAGCAGCGGCAGCGCGTATGCCCGCCAGCCGTAACGGCCGGCGAAGGCACGCCAACGGGAGCGGGCGTCCCGACGCCCGGCGGGACCATCCGGCGGGTAACCGCCGCCGGCGGCATTCCGCTCGCGCGACTGGGCGCTCGGTCGGGTCACCGGCTCACGATCCCACACCCGCCTGTCGGTGCGCGTCATTTGCGCGTGCCAGTAGCGCCAGGATGGCCCTGGCGGTGCTCACCGGATCCTCCAGCTGCGCGGTGTGCCCGACATCGGGCAGCACCAGCAAGCTGGCGTCGGGCAGGGTCCGGGCGACCCGGGGCGCGTTGGCGACGTCGACCAGCCGATCCAGCTGTCCCCACACCACCACCGTCGGCGCCTGGATCTGGCTCAGGGCGTGCCACGGCGACCGGGAGCCGACAGTCAGGTAGCTGCGGACCAGTCCGCGCAACGACCGCAGCATCGCCTCACCGGACCACGCGTAGCCCCGGCGGGCCCGCAGCTCGTCGACCGCCTCGGCGAGCCGATTGGCCGGGACCAGCTCGGGATGGGCGAAGCACACTTCGATCACTGCCCGCACCCGCCGTTCGGGCGGCAGCTGGTCCAGTCGGGCCAGCACCCGGTCTCCCAGTCCGGGCACCAGCAACAGCGGCATCAGCGCGTCCGAGCCCTTTTTCGGGCGCAGGTCCGGCACCGCCGGGGAGACCAGGCTCAGGGTGCGCACCAGATCCGGCCGGCTGGCTGCCACCTGGATCGAGACCGCCCCGCCCATCGAGTTGCCCACCAGGTGCACCGGCCCGCGCCCGCTCTGCTCCAGGTAGTCGATGACCAGCCGGGTGTGGGCCGGGATCGAGTAGTCCCGGCGTGGCGGCGGCCCGGACCGGCCGAAACCCGGCAGGTCGATGGCGTGGCCGTCCAGCCAGGGTGAGAGCAGGTCGGCCAGGTCGGTGAAGTTCGTCGAGGCCCCGCCCAGACCGTGCACGTACAGCGCCGGCTCGGCGTGGGGATCGGCCGAGGGCGTCCTGCGGACGTTGATCGCGATCGGGCCGACCTGAACCTCGGTGGCCGGCCACGGCGGGCGCTGGGGATCCGGCGCGGCCAGCCGGTAGTCGGCCGGGCTGGCCAGGGCGGCCGTGCGCAGCGGCCGGTCGGGCCGCGTCCGCAACCGGCCACGGCCGGCCTGCAGCACCCGACGGCCCTGAGCTAGCGGGCGACTGTCCAGCAGCGGGTGGCCCTGGGCCACCGACGGGGTCTTCATTGGAGCAAAAGTACCTTCTCAGCACCCCGAGCGCCCCGCCCGGACGACCATGCGGCCGGCGCCGCTACCCACCGGTAGCATCGAGCCTGCCCAGCGTTCGCCAGGAGGTTCGTCATGACCGAGACCATGGACGCCTCACGAGGAGCTCGACTACCCCGTTCGGCGCGCCGGAAGCAACTGCTCGCCGCCGCCCAGGAAGTCTTCGTGACCAACGGCTACCACGCCGCGGCGATGGACGACATCGCGATCCGGGCCGGGGTGTCCAAACCCGTGCTGTACCAGCACTTCCCCGGCAAGCTCGAGCTCTACCTGGCCCTGCTGGACACCCATGCCGAGGACGTGCTCGACCGGGTCCGGCGAGCGCTGGCCGAGACCGAGGACAACCGCGTCCGGGTGCACAACGTGCTGACCGCCTACTTCGACTTCGTCGACGGCGCCGACCGCGGTGACGAGGGCGCGTTCCGGCTGATCTTCGAGTCCGACCTGGGCAACGAGCCGGCGGTGCGGGAGCGGGTCGACCGGGTGGCGCGGATCACCATGCAGGCTGTGGCCGCCACGGTGGCGGCAGACACCGGGCTGGGGCGGCCTCAGGCCGAGCTGCTGTCGGTGGCGCTCACCGGCGCCGCCCAGATCACCGCGACCTGGTGGCTGGACGCCGATCGGCCGATTCCGAAGGCCGAGGCGGTCCGGCTGCTGGAGACGCTGCAATGGCGCGGCATCTCCTTCTTCCCGCTGCAGGCCGGCGCTGCGGCGCCGCCGGGTAACGGCTGACCCCGCTACGTCGGTGCGGCCTCGCCGGGCTCGTTCGCTCACAGCGCAGCGACCGGGCGGCGGCCCGGCGCCGGCGTTCGACTAGCGTGGGGGCGTCCGGAGATCGATGTCTCCGGCGATCGAGCTGACAGCCGGACCGGTCACCGCGACCGTCTCGGCAACTGAACTGGAGGACCGCGTGGAGGTCAAGATCGGCGTGCTGCACACCCCTCGCGAGATCGTGCTGGAGAGCACCCAGACTCCTGCCGAGGTCGAGGAACTGATCGGCGCGGCGCTCAAGAGCGTGGACGGCCAACTGTCGCTGACCGACGAGCGGGGCCGCAAGGTGATCGTGCCGGCCAACCTGGTGGCCTACGTCGAGATCGCCCAGGCCGACGCCCGACGGGTCGGCTTCGTCGCCGGCTGACGAAGGCCGGGCCTTCCGGCTCAGTTCGACAGGCCGATCGCGGCCATCCGCTGGGTGTGCTTGCCCATGATCCGATCGATGAGCAAGCTGATGCCGGTCAGGTCTCCCACGCCGCCGACGATCAGCATCGTCAGGGTGTCCCGCTCGGCCGCCACCCGCTGGGCCTGGGTGATCGCCTCCCCCACCAGCCGCCGCGCCCACAGCGACAGCCGGGACGCCGCGGTCGGGTCGCTGCTGATCAGCGCGCCCACCTCCCGGATGGCGAACTCGGCGTTGCCAGAGTCGGCCAACGCCTCGGTGACCAGTTGCCGGGTCGAGGGGTCGACGTACTCAGCGACCTCCAGGTAGAAGTCAGCTGCCAGCCCGTCCCCCACGTAGGCCTTGACCAACGCCTCGCCCCAGGTCCGCGGCTCGGTGCGGTGGTGAAAGGTCTCGACGGCTTCGATGAACGGCGCCATCGCCTGTTGCGGGTCTGCTCCCAGTTCGGCGATCCGGTTGACCAGCTTGCGGTAGTGAGACATCTCCAGCGCCGCGACCTCGGACAGCGCGGCTCGCAACGCCGTCGTCGGCGCCATCCTGGCATCGGCGGCCAACCGGTCGAAGGCGCTCAACTCGCCGTAGGCGAGCACGCCCAGCAGGTCGACTATCGCAGCCTCGTCTAGCTCGTTCACAGCCATCATGGCCCTTGGGTTCCCCTTCGCCGAACTCCGCGGTGCGCGGGTGCGCGGCCCACGCTAACCCTGGGTGCAAGGTTTTCTGGACGGCGGCAGCTAGACTGCGGGATGAAGCTTGGGTTTTTTGGTGGGCTGCTGGCCTGATTCAGCGTCCTCGAGCCGGCTTCAACGTCCTAGCGGGTGTCTGCCGCGCTGGCGGCCAGTAGCGATGGCCCCGCCACAGGTGCCCACGAATTGTTCGCACCTGTACGCAGAATTGGATACCCACCATGACAGACGCTGCCTTCAGCGATGCCCCGCACCCCCACGACACCCATGAGCCGGCGGTCGACGAGCTGAGCGCCGAGAGCGTCGCGGTGATCGATCCGGCCCCGCTGGTCGGGATCGCCCCGGTCAAGCCCGACAGCCCGCTGTTCTCCAGCTTCGCCATCAAGCCCGAGATCATCGCCGCGTTGCAGGCGGTCGGGATCGAGCACACCTTCGCGATCCAGGAACTGACCTTGCCGATCGCGCTGGCCGGCTCGGACCTGATCGGACAGGCCCGGACCGGCACCGGCAAGACGCTGGGCTTCGGCGTCCCGATGCTCAACCGGCTCGAGCTGCCCAGCGCCAAGGGCGCCAAGCCGCAGGCGCTGGTGATCGCGCCCACCCGCGAGCTGGCCGTGCAGGTGGCCGGTGACCTGACCACCGCCGGCAAGCGGCTCGGCGCCAAGGTCGTCACGATCTACGGCGGCCGCGCCTACGAGCCGCAGGTCGAGGCGCTCAAGTCCGGCTGCGACGTGGTCGTCGGAACGCCCGGCCGGCTGCTGGACCTGTCCCAGCAGGGTCACCTGAACCTCGGTTTCGTTCGCTGCCTGGTGCTGGATGAAGCCGACGAGATGCTGGACCTGGGCTTCCTGCCCGACATCGAGAAGCTGATGTCGCAGCTGCCCGCCGGCCGCCAGACGATGCTGTTCTCGGCCACCATGCCGGGCCCGATCGTGGCGCTGGCCCGGCAGTTCCTCAACCAGCCGATCCAGATCCGGGCCGAGTCCGACAGCCACATCCCGGCCACCGAGCACGTCGACCAGTTCGCCTACCGGGCGCACGCGATGGACAAGACCGAGGTGCTCGCCCGGATTCTGCAGGCCGAAGGCCGTGGTCTGACCCTGATCTTCACCCGCACCAAGCGGACGGCCCAGAAGGTCGCCGACGACCTGGTCGAACGCGGCTTCGCGGCCGGCGCGGTGCACGGTGACCTCAGCCAGGGCGCCCGCGAGCAGGCGCTGCGGGCCTTCCGCTCCGGCAAGGTGGATGTGCTGGTGGCCACCGATGTCGCCGCTCGCGGCCTGGACATCGACGATGTGACGCACGTGATCAACTACCAGTGCCCGGAGGACGCGATGACCTACGTGCACCGCATCGGGCGCACCGCCCGGGCCGGCAAGTCCGGCACCTCGGTGACGCTGGTGGACTGGGACGACCTGGCCAAGTGGAAGCTGATCTGCGACACGCTGAACCTGCCGTTGCACGAGCCGGTCGAGACCTACTCCACCTCCGACCACCTCTTCCTGGAGCTCAGCATCCCGACCTCGGTCAAGGGCGTGCTGCCGCGCGCGGCGCGGACCCGGGCGGGTCTGGGCGCCGAAGCGGTGGAGGACCTCGGCGGCTCGGACCGCAAGAAGTCCGGCCGCGGCGATCGCGATCACGGGCCCGCCGGGCGTTCCAGCCGGTCCGGGCGACCTGAGGGATCGGCACGCGCTGAGGGTTCCGGGCGCTCCCGCTCCCGCGCTGAGGCTCCGGCGAGCGGTTCGGAGACCGAGCCGTCCGAGCGCAAGCCGGCGGCCAGTCGCAACCGGCGCCGTCGGCGCACCCGGGCCGGCGCACCGGTGACCGGCGCGTCCTCCGCGGAGCAGAGCAGCGCCGGCTGAGTCAGGATCACCCTCACGTGTCAGGACCGGACGAGCTGCCTCCCACGGCCTCCCGCCAGCCGACTGCCCATCCGGACGGCCGCGATCAGATCGCCCGCGATCAGACCGCCCGCGATCAGGCAGTGTCAGCCTCGACCACCCGGCCGGCTCATCCGGCGTTGCTTGCCTATCAGGCCAGCAACGCCCGGGCGATGCGGATCTACGCCGGGGTCCTGGCGATCGTCCTGGTGACCGCGGTGCTCGCCGTGCGCACCGCCTACGCCCGCGGAGAGCTGACGCACGTCAGCAGGAGCAGCGCTCCGGCGGCGGCGCCCATCCCGGCCGGTCCCACCGCCGACGCGCTGGCCCTGGCCTGGCACGACGCGGACCGCCCCGCAGCTGGAACCCCGGTCCACGAGGGGGTGGTGATCACCTATGACAGTCACAGCGTGCATGGCCGGGATGCCCGGACCGGTGAGCTCCGCTGGCATTACACCCGCTCGGATCAGACGATCTGCTCGGTGCTGCAGCAGGACGCCTCGACGATCGCGATCTACAACCGGCACGGCAACTGCGACCAGGTGACCGGGTTCGTGAGCGCCACAGGCGCCCTCAAGTGGCAACGGACCATGACCGACAACGGCGTCACCGAGGCCGCCAGCGCGCCCAATGTGGTGCTGACCGTGGCTCGTCACTCGGTGCACGTCATCGACAACGCCGGCGGTCTCGACCGCTGGAACTGGGTAGCTCCAGACCGCTGCTCGGTCAACCGGGCGCTGGCCGGGTCCCAGGGGGTGCTGATCAGCACGACCTGCGGCTCAGAGCACCGGCTGGTCCTGCGGGCGCTGACCTCCGACGAGCTGAAGTGGACGGTGACCGTGCCCCGAGCCATGGTGCCGGTCGCGGCGAGCGCGTTCGTCGGCGCGCTGGACCCGAGCACCGGGATGCTGCACAGCTACAGCGCGGACAAGGGCGCCGACACCAGATCGGGCCAGCTGGCCGAACCCGCCGAGTTGCGCCTCGCGCTGTCGAGGTTGCCCCGCGCCTCGACCGCGGTCGACGGCTTCGCCGCCAGCGGTGAACCGGTGGAGGTGCTCTGGCTCGGACGGCTGTACAGCTTCGCCAAGACCGGGACGGTCAACTGGTCCTCGGCGGCCACTGGGCCGGCGACGGTGCTGGGGTCCGACGTGCTGGCTCTGGCCGCCGGCTCGACGGTCCAGCGTCACGCCGGCGCCACCGGCCGGGTCCTGGCGCGGGTCAGCCTGTCACCGGCGTCGGCCGGCGCCGCCGTCTTCCCGGTCGGCCACGGGTTGCTGCTCGCCGGAACAGACACCCGGATGTACCAGTGAGAGCTCGCTTCACGCTGCCCAGCGGCAGCATCGCCGCTTTGGACAACAGCGAGGCGTTACCGGCCGGGCCGCATCCGGTGGTGCTGCTGACGCCTGGTTACACCGGCAGCAAAGAGGACTTCCGGCCACTGCTGCGGCCGCTGGCCGACGCCGGCTACCGCGCGGTGGCCATTGACCAGCGCGGCCAGTTCGAATCGGAGTGGGCGAGCGAGCCGGCCGGTTACACCCTTCAGGCGCTGGCTGAGGACCTCTGCCAACTCGCCGTCGAGCTGGCACCGGCCGAGTCCCGGGTGCATCTGGTCGGGCACTCGTTCGGCGGGCTGGTCGGCCGCGCCGCGGTGCTGGCCAAGGCCGAGCTGTTCGACAGCTTCACCTTGATGGGTTCCGGGCCGGCGGCGGTGACCGGCCAGCGGCGGACCCTGCTCGACGTCGGCGAGCTGGCGCTGGCCGAGCGGGGCATGGCCGGCCTGTGGAGCCAGTTGGAGTTCAGCGCGCAGGCCGACTCGAAGTACGCGGACTCATCGCCTGCGCTGCGGGCGTTTCTGCGCACGCGATTCATGGCCACCGACCCGGTCGGCCTGCAGGTCATGGGCCAGGAGTTGCGCACCGTCGCCGACCGCACCGCCGAACTCGCCGCGACCGGCCTGCCGATGCTCGTGCTGCACGGGGAGTCCGATGACGCCTGGACGCCGACGGTGCAGGCCGACATGGCTCGCCGGCTCGGCGCCGCTCATGCCGTGATCGCCGCCGCGGCGCATTCACCGGCAGTGGAGAACCCCGGGGCGACCCTGCGCGCGCTGCTCGACTTCTGGCAGAGCCTGCGCTGACCGAGGCTGATCAGGGCTGACTGGAGTCCAGCAGTCCCAGGCCGTCCCAACTGGCCCGCGGACGCGAGCTTGCCTGGCCTTCGGGGCACAGCCGCCGGAAATCACACCAGCTGCAGGACGGCCCCGGAACCGGGGCGAACACCTGCTCCGGCTCGGCGCCGCCGGCCACGGTGTCAGTCGCGGCGAGGATGTCGGTCGCGGTCTCGCCTGCCCGGTTCAGGTGCTGGCTGAGCGTTTGCTCGGTGTGCTCGAAGGCCGCCACCTCCCCGGTGGGCAGGTGGTGCAGTTCGACCCTGCGGCAGCGCTGGTGCAGGGTCGACTCGGCGGCCACGGCATACAGCGCCAGGGCCAACGAGCCGCGGGCGTCGTCGGCGTCCAGCCGGGACCGCCCGGTCTTGTAGTCCACGATGACCAGTTCGCCGTCCCGCTCGTCGATCCGGTCGACCCGCCCGGAGATCGCCAACCGGTCGGTGCGGGTGGCCACCGTGCGCTCCACACCCCGTGGCTCACGGTGGGGATCGCCGCGTTCGGCCTCGTCGGCCAGGTAGCCGGCGACCCAGTGGGCGGCCTGCTCACGCCAGGCTTCGGACTGCTCACGGTCGGCGAAACCGTCGTGCTGCCAGCTCCGGATCACCATCGCGGATCCGGCCTGCGGCGTCCGTCGCGCCAGCTCGAGCTGCCACCAGCGAGCCAGCGCCAGGTGGACGACCGCGCCCACGGTGTTGTGCGCCCAGGGTGGCCCCTTCGGCGGCGCGGGCCGTTGCAGGTAGGTCAACCGGTACCGCCGCGGGCAGTCGAAGTTGGCCAGCTTGGACGGCGTCGCCGCGAACAGCGGCCGAGGAAGCCCTGCCAGCTCAAGCTGCTCAGGCGCGCTTGTCACCAGCTGCCACCGCCCGAGTCGCCGCCGCCGCCCCAGTCACCGCCGCCGCCGCCCCAATCGCCGCCGCCGCCCCAATCGCCGCCACCGCCATCATGCTCGGTCGATTCGCGCCCGGCCTCGAAGCCGCTGTCGTAGCCGGAGCCGTAACCGTAACCGCCCCAGCCGCCGCCCCAGCCGCCGAAGCCGAAACCCCAACCCGGCGTCAAGGCTTCGGCGATGAGCAAGGTCTGCCAGAACGGCATCGAGTACCAACCACCTGGGTACCCGCCGCCGCCCGCGAAGTAGTACGGCGCCCCAGGGGTGTAGTCGGGATAACCCTGCACAGCCTGGCCGCCGACGTCGACCTGCTGGGCCTGCGACAGTTGCGGAGCGTTGGACTCTGCCAGCGGCGGCAGCTCGGGGCCGGGGTCCAGGCCAAGCGCCAGCCGGGCGGTCCTGGCCGCCTGCAGCCCTTCCAGGATGCTGCGCCGGGCGCCGCCCAGTTGCGCCAGCGTGGTCGCCGTCGCCAGTTGCGACCCACCGGAGTTGTAACGCTCAGAGGCGTCGGCCAGGGCCTGCCGGGCAGTGGCGTTGTCGCCGGGTTGCAGCGAGGCGACATCGGCGGCGAGCCGGTCATGGTAGGGCTGGATCAGCGCGCGGGCGTCGGCCAACGCCTGCCGGTCCCTGCGCTTGCGCCGCCACACCAGCGCCCCCACGACACCGCCTCCCAGGAGGCCGAGCACGCCGAGCGTCGCCCAGCCGCTGCCACCGGTTGACTGCGTCTGCTCGCTGCTGTCGCCCCGGCTGCGGCCACCGGTGCACTTGGGCGCGGCGTCGACCAGCTCGGCGAAGTCCTTGATCGTCTCGGTGAGGTCGCCGTCGGACCGCAATTGGCCGCGGTTGTCATCGACCGCCCTGCGGGCCAGTTGACCGGCCCGGCCTGCGCACAACTCGCTGGAGGCCGCGTTGAACGCGTTGCCGACGAACACACCCACCGTGAGCTTCTCACCGGTGTCGACGGCTTGACCGATCTGGTTGGCGAGCCGCCCCGGGTCGCCGGCGCCGGAGGGCAGCACGGCGATCTTGATCGAGGGGTTCAACGCGGACTCCGCGGCGTCCTGATCCAGCTTCGGGTCAGCGTCCGGATCGACGTAGAGGTGCTCCGAGCGCAGGGTGCTGATCGCCTCATCGACGTCGGCCACGGCCGGGCCGGCTGTGAGCAAGAGCAGCCCCACGACAGCAATCGCCAGCATCACGGCTGTGCGTAGCTGCCTCACGGACACGTCAATCTGATCATCAATCCATGCTAGTGGCAGCCAGCCAAGCCTGGTCGTTCCCTCCACGCCATGCGCCGGAGGCGGCCGGGGACACTCGGCTGCCGCCCTCGCGCCCCCCGCTCAGCCGGTGCGGGTAAGCCGGCTGAGCGCGGGCCGCCTGAGAGCTGGCTGACTGAGAGGTGGCCGACTCAGAGCTGGCCGACTCAGAGCTGGCCGGCTGAGCGCGGGCCGACTCAGAGCTGGCTGACTGAGAGCTGGCCGACTGGGTGCTGACCGACTGAGGGGTGCTCGAATGGGAGCTCGGCGCAACGGTCCTGGCGGGACCGATGAGCCGGCTGCAGAATCCTGTGACCCCTGCGACGCCGTCGGCGGCCGTGACCAGCGGCGCGAAACCCGGCGTGGCCAGCGTCGCCGCAGGCGAGCCGGCCGACTGGTAGGCGCGGCACAGCGCGCTCAGCTGCGGCGGGGTGGCGGCGGCTGCGCCCGGTGGCCGAGTAGGCGTGCCTGAAGCCGAGCCGGTGGTCGGCGGGCCGTTCGGAACCAGGGACGGGACCGCGTGGCTGAGCCCTGGCGTGGGCTGGGCAGTGGGGACGGCGGAGGACCGGTCCGGCGCTGGCGGCGAGCCGACACCAGCCGGCGGGTTGAGAAGATCGGAGACGGCGTTCTGCAGCGCCGCTGGCAGTTCCCCGGCCGCAGCTGCCGCGGCGGTGCCCCCGAGCAGCACTGCCAACGCGGCGCCGGCCACGGTGAGCCGCGCGGCCGACCAGCGGCTGACCCGGGCCAGTCTCGCGGGGGTGCGCCGTTCGGATGCGGGTTGGCCGGTCCTCGGAATGGCTGGCTGAGGACGGATGACGGGCCGGTGCACCCCTCGGAAAGCCGCGATCGCCTGAGAGCGGCCCTTGAGCTCAGCGGCCGACGGCGGGGCCGAGGCGGCGGCGAGCAGCTGCCTCAGGGCGGCGGAGGCCTCGGCAGCCTCGACGAGTCGCTGCTCGTCGGGATGGCGTGGGGGTCTGCGCCCGTTAGCGTTGCTCATGACATCTGATCAGCGCCGACGCGGGAGCATCTGTCACACCGCCGCGCGCGTCCTCAGTCGGCGCGGTCCTGCTCCAACCTGACGGCCAGGTTCTTCAGGCCTCGATAGGCCGAGGTGCGAACCGCGCCGGGGCTCTTGCCCAGCACCGCGGCGGCGCTCTTGGCGTCCAGACCGATCACCGCGCGCAGCAGCACAGCCTCAGCCTGCTCCTGGGGCAGCTCGCCGATCAGGTTCAGCGCGGCTGCCGTCGACAACGACTCCTCCGCCTGAACAGCGGTGTCATCGCGCCCGGCCACCGTCAGCAGCGCTTCCCAGGACGTGGGATCAGCGGGCCGGCGGCTGCGGCTGCGAATGTGGTCGAGCCCGCGGTGCCGGCCGATGGTGATGACCCAGCCGCGGAAGCCGTCGGCGTCACCGGCGAAGGTGTGCAGGTCGCGGCAGACCTGCAACCAGGTCTCGGAGGCGATGTCCTCGGCGTCCCGGCCGACCAACACGCTCAGGTACCGCAACAGACCGGGCTGCACCACCTGATAGAGCTCGCTGAAAGCCTCCTCGTGACCGGCTTGGGCGGCCAGCACGACCGCGCTCAGCTGATCGTCGTCACGGACCGGCGTCAGCAGGGGCCGTTGGTGGGGCAGGTCCTCACCCTCTGAACGCAATCGCGTCAGCATGCGCGGTTCACGGTGACGCACCCACCTTGCCGCTCAGGTCGATCTCGTAGATCGAACTGGCAGGACGGTACCGGATCAGCTATCCACCGGGCGTGGGATTGGCCGCTGACACGCGGGTGTCGGCCTGTGACCGACCCGGTCATGGCTGAGAAACGACAGGCGCCCGTCTCGGCTCCGGTGCACGGGAAAGGCCGAAGGCCCGTCCGCGTTGGCGGACGGGCCTTCGGATAAAACTCGGAATTCGGTGCGAGACCGGCCCGGTTTTAGTAGTAGTGCTTGCGGCCACCGACAGCGCGGCCCATTCCTCCCATGATGGCGAGAATGGCGCCGATCACCAGCAGGATGATTCCCAGCGTCGTCAGGATGCCGATGTCGGCAACGATTCCGATGATGAGCAGGATGATTCCGAGGACAATCACTGGTGCCTCCAGGCAGTTGTTGCGTTACGTGCGGACGGTGTCGTTCGGACGATCAGTTAGTACCGAGGATCGACCGGATCGGCCGGATCCCCTGGCGCGATGTAGGTCGTGCTGTTTCCCCTGTGGATGATATCGGTGCGACGGCGGGTGCCCACCATGACCAGCGTGATGAGCAATCCGGCCAAACCCACGATCATCAGGATCACTCCGATGGCGCTGAGATCGACCCCGTTCAGCTCTGCGGTGACCGCGAACGTCAAGATCGCGCCGCACGCGATCAAGAGGAGGCTCGCTCCGATCCTCATGGCACTCCTTATGGGGTAGAAACCGGCGACGGTCCAATCACGGTAGCCGTGAAGCGACCGACTGCCCGGCTGAAACTCCGTGCTTGCCAGGGCGGCCGTTACTGATGACCTGGGGGTGTCTGCTCACCCTCACATCGTCAGCGACCGACGGTCGAGTTTTGTCACACCCACCGCCTCACACCGCCTGGGCCGCCGGCTCCGAACGGATGACGTCGAGTCCGGTGGCCAGGTTGAGCAGCCGTCGCAAGGACTGCGGGCTCGTGGTCTCGGCGCCGAGCCGGACCGACTTGCGGGTGCCGTGGTAATCAGAGGATCCGGTGGCGAACAGGCCGAGTTCGGCGGTGAGCTCGGCCAACCGGGCCCGGTCGGCGCCCGCATGGTCGAGGTGGTCGACCTCGATGCCGAGCAGCCCCGAGTCCACCAGGCTTCGCAACGCCGCCTCGTCCAGGATCCGGCCGCGCTTGCGAGCCCAGGGGTGGGCGATCACCGGCACGCCGCCGGCCTGCCGGATCAGCTCGATCGCCACCTGCACGGGCATCTCGAGCTTCGGCACGTAGTAGGGAGACGAGCTGGACAGCAGGTGGCTGAAAGCGTCGGTGACGCTCTCGACGACGCCTGCCTGCAGCAGCGCCTGGCCGATGTGCGGACGTCCCACGGCGCCGCCGTCTGCGATGTCGAGGACCTGTTGCCAGCTGATCGGGTAACCGGCTGCGACCAGGGCGTCGACGATCGCCTCACCGCGGCCCAGCCGGCTCTCGCGCAGCCGGGCGCGCTCGGCCTTGAGCGCCTCGGCGTCCGGGTCGAACAGGTAACCGAGCAGGTGCAGGCTGATCCGGACGCCGTGGTCGTCATAGACGCAGGAGAACTCGGTGCCACGGATCAGGGTGAACGCCACGTCCAGCTGCTCCACTGCCGTGGTGGCTTCCTCCCACCCGCCGGTGGTGTCGTGATCGGTGATGGCCAAGGTGTGCAGGCCGGCCGCCACCGCGTTGCGCACCAGCTCAAGCGGGGTGTCGCTGCCGTCGCTGGCGGTGGTGTGAGCGTGCAGATCGATCATCGGGCCACCCTACGTGCACCCTGGCGCCCGATGACCTCGCTCAGCCCAGTGGAGGCAGCGGCGTTGTCGGGAGGTCACTGCCGGCGACGGGACGTCCGCGGGGGCTGAGCACCGAGTGGGGGCCGAACAGCAACGTCGAGACTTCGTGGTAGAGCTGGTCGGGCCTGGGCAGGTACTCGACCCGGCTCATCGCCTGGTGCTGACCGGCCGATTCCATGACGAAGACTCCGTAGCCGAGCATCCGGCCCAGAACCGAGCGTTCATAGGTCAGATCGGTGACCTTCGTCAGGGGCATGATGGCCACCCGCCGGGTGATCACCCCGCTGACGATGAGCACCCGCTTGTCGGTGATGACGAACTCCTCGGTGACCCAGAACCACCAGGCGAAGCCGAACCATCCGAGCGATCCGAGGAGGCCGAGCACTCCGATCACGGCGAAGAACTGCTCGTCGCCGAGGTACATCACCATCAGCAGCGCCACCAGGAACACGGCCGCGCACACCGCGCCGACCTTGGCCAGGCTGGCCCAATGCCGTCGGGTGACCACGACGGACCGCTCCGACGGGATCAGGTACTTGCCGTGATCTTTCATGGCGCGCGCTCGCCAGGTCGTCCTAGAAGCTCCGGATGAATTCGCTGAGGCTCTGGAACCCGTCGGCGAGCAGCTGTTGGGTGTTCTTCACCACTGCGGCGGCGTCGGCGGGCGAGTTGACTACGAAGAAGATCAGGAACGCGATGAGGAGCAGCATGCCGAGCTTCTTGATCACGCTTGACTCCTCGATGCCCGTTCGACGCGATTGATCTCAACCACAGGTCGAGACCTGTCTACCGGATGCCGGCAGGTTTGGTGGGAGGCGCTCCTGCCTTGCCGCCAGTTCGCCTGCCAGTTCGGCCGCGGTCCGGGTGCCAGTCGCCTGCCAGCTCGGCCGCAGTCCGGGTGCCAGTCGCCTGCCAGCTCGGCTGCCGGCAGGTCACGGCATGGCGGCGCTGGCCGGGCGCGGCGTCAGTGGCCCGGCCTGAGCCGCAGGGAGAGCTCTCCGGATTCCAGGATCGGCAGGTGCTGATCGCGCAGGTCCGTCACGGCGAGGTCCTCCAACACCGCGTAGCCGGCGTCGGCAGGAAAACTGATCAGCCACAGCCACACCCCGGCCGCCTCACCCACGTAGGCGCTGCGGTCGGCAGGAGAGTCCGGGACCGGCCAGAGCGGGGTCGGGTGGCCGAGCGCGTGCACTTTGGCAGTAGGCAGCTCCGACGACACCGGCGGCGGCGCGCTCATCTCCGCACCGGCATAGCTCGCTCCGAGCCCGATACCCGGCTCCTCCGCCACGATCAGCCATTCCCCGGTCCCACCCAACGGCGCGGGGCCGCGCAACGAGACGACGGTGGCCTTGAATCCGCCGGGCACGTCGCCGACGGTGGCCAGGCCCGCCAGCGTCCAGCCCACCGGCATCGGGTCCGGCAGCCAGAGCGGCACCTCCGAGTGGTCGCAGAGATGCCGGATCGCCGGCTCGTCCAACCTGGCGAGAAGGGTGAGCGGCAAGGTTTGGCCGTGCCGCGAGCATCGCCACGCCTTGTCGTATTCGGTCGGGGCCACGAGGTCGTTGCCGCATCGGGGGCACCATGAGAAACCCATCTGCCCAAGGTGCACCGGAGGCCGGCGTCGCGTCAATGTTGGCAGACTGTGGCGCATGTCTATCTCAGCCGCCGGCGGCATCGTCTTCGACGAGCGGGGCAGGCTGCTACTGATCCTGCGTTCCAAGCCCCCCGCTGCCCTGAGCTGGTCGGTGCCCGGCGGCAAGTGCGAGCCTGAGGAATCGCCGGCGGCCGCGTGCGTGCGCGAGGTCGGCGAGGAGACCGGTCTGGCCGTCGAGGTCATCCGATGGGTGGGCCGGGTTCACCGACCGGCGCCGAATGATGAGGAGTACGTGATCGACGACTTTCTCTGTCGAGTCCTCGGTGGCACGCTGCGGGCCGGTGATGACGCCGCCGCCGCCGGGTGGTTCGATTTGGCAGGCATGACCGGGCTACCGCTGACCGCTGGCCTGATCGAGGCGCTGACCGACTGGCGGCTGCTGCCGGTCTAGGCCTCAACTGCTCGGCGTGGGCCGGCCGGGCTGCTCCCCGCCGCGAGCGTCGAGGTAGTTCTGCTTGGGGACCATGACCTTGCGCCGGAACACGCAGACCACCGTGCCGTCCTGCTTGTAGCCCTTGGTCTCGACATAGACGACCCCCCGGTCGTCCTTGGACTTGGACTCCCACTTGTCGAGCACCAGGGTCTCGCCGTAGATCGTGTCACCGTGGAAGGTCGGCGCCACGTGGCGCAACGACTCGATCTCCAGGTTGGCGATGGCCTTGCCTGAGACGTCGGCCACCGATTGGCCCAGCAGCACCGAGTAGATCAGGTTGCCGACCACCACGTTCTTGCCGAACTGAGTGGTGTTCTCCGCGTAATTGGCGTCTAGGTGCAACGGGTGGTGGTTCATGGTGATGAGACAGAAGAGGTGGTCGTCGGCTTCGGTGATGGTCTTGCCGGGCCAGTGCCGATAGGTCGTGCCGACCTCGAACTCCTCATAGCTACGGCCGAACTGCACAGCTACCTCCTCGGGTCGGCTTGCTTGCGGTTATCGTGCCGGACGCCGTGTCGTTGAAGACGCTCAAGGCGACGTGCCATTCGTCACCCGAGCACGCCAGCCAGCCTCAGCTCAACTCGACAGGGTCGCGCGTCAGGTCAGCCAGGTCTGTTCCGGCGGCCAGCCAGCGCTGTTGCAGCTGCTCACTGCCGTGGACCCTTGCCCAGGCAAGCTCCGTCTGGGTCGCCGGAAGCACCCGCAGGATCTGCACGGCCGCCACCCCTGGGGCGGTGACCGGCTGCAGTCCCGCGGTTGCCAGAACCCCGCCGGTGCAACGAGAACCTGGGCATAGCGGCTCAGTCAGGTCCACTCGGTTGCCCACCTGATACACCGCGCCCTCCACCGCCGGCGCCGCTGCCAGCACCGCCAGCTTGCGCCACAGCAGATCCGGGCGGCCCGCCACCGACAACAGCAGCTCCGCCCGGGGCGCGCTGTCCGCGGCGATCACGAGCTCGGCAGGGTCTGCCATCGGGTAACGGGACATGCCAAGGCTGAGGTAGTGATCCTGGCGACCGTCGGCGTAGCGCAGGACCTCGATCGGATCGAGGCCCAGAAAGGACACCGAGGCACGGGCCGGAACGGTTTCGAAATGCTGCCGATAGGCCGCTTCGACCAGGTGCAGGATGTCCGAGGATGCGCCAGTCACCCCTGGACGCTATCGCTTGGCCGGCGACCCGGCCGTTCACCCCCGGAAAGAAGCGGCGATCTGCTGCTCCACCGCCGCATAGCTCTGACCGGCATGGCTGAGCAGGCCGCCGATTCCTTCCAGGGCGGCCGTCAGGCCTTCGGCGTTCTTGTTGAACTGCTCGTACAAGGCCGCGAACTGGGTGGCGGCTGCGCCTGACCAGTCTGCGCCGAACAGCGGCGTCAACTGACCTTTCAGGTTGGCCTGTTGGCCGCGGATATCGGTGGCGGTCCGAGCGCAACTGCCGCCAAGGGTGCTGAGCTGCTGTGGTGAGACTTTCAATCCCGTCATGTGCGGTAATCCTCTGCTCGTGTCCGGTAGGCGCCTGATCAAGGTGGCGATCAGCGGGCCAACCGTATGCGCGTCACGGGCCGGCGGGAGGCGGTCGCGGCCGTCCTGTGGACAAGGCGCCGTTATCCACAGCTGCCGCGACCAGCCGGTGATCAGCTCCTGAGATCGACGACACTCTCGGCATGCGGGTGAAACTGACGCTCCGATCCCGAGATGGCGAACGGGACATCGAGATCCGCGCCCAGAGCGGGACCACAGCCAGGCAGTTAGCTCCGCTGTTCGCGGCGTTGGCGGGAGATTCCGCGGTCACCGCCCTAGCCAGCGGAGGCAGGCCGCTGCCCGAGGAGGCGCTGCTGGGTGGGCCCGGCCTGCGTTCTGGCTGCGTGATCACCCTGGGCGCCAGTGGAATGCGAGCCTGCTCGGCTGGCTCAGCACTCCAGCTCCGGGTGGTCGGCGGCCCGGACAGCGGCCAGCTGCGGGCGCTATCACGTGGACGCCACCTCATCGGGCGCGCCCAAGGGTCTGACCTGGAGCTTCAGGACCCGGACGTGTCACGGCGGCACGCCGAGCTCTGTGTCGATCTTCGAGGCATCACGGTGCGTGATTTGGATTCCACCAATGGCACCTGGCTGAACGGCACTCAGGTCACCACCGAGCCGCGCCCCGTCGGATTGGGCGCGGCGCTCAGAGTGGGCGACTCGCTGTTAAGCGTGCTCGCCGCCGGCGAACCGCCCGCGGCGGTCAGCGCAGACGGCCAGGGTGGGTTGCTCGTGCACCGGCCGCCGCACATCGCAGACCCCCTGAGCCGCGATCCCGTCGAGTTTCCCGCTGAGCAGCCGGTCCTGGGCCGGCCCCGTCTGCAATGGGTGGCCGGGTTGGCTCCCGCGGTGCTCGGTGTCGGCTTCGCGCTTCTGATGCGCAACAACCAATTCCTGGCCTTCGCGTTGCTGAGCCCGCTGACCATGCTGGCAGGGGCAGCTGTCGACCGTAGGGAATGGCGTCGAAGTCGCGACCAGGCCGGCAAGGCGCACGCCCGGGCCGAGGCGTTCGCGCGGGAACGACTTGAGGCTCGGCTGGCGGCGGAGAAAGCCAGACGCCACCGGGACTTCATCGACGCGGCCGCCGTGCTGCAGGCCGCGACCGTTCCCGACTGTCGTTTGTGGGAGCGCCGGCCGAGCGGGTCCTGCTTCCTCACTGTTCGCCTGGGCATCGCCGACCAAGCCGCTGACACCACGGCGACCCGGTCAGGGCGCGCGCTGCCGGCTGAGGTGATCGAGGGGATGCCGGCCACCGTCTCACTCCTCGACGGCCCGCTCGGGCTGGCGGGTCCGTTGTCATTGGCGCGAGGCTCCGGACGGTGGGTGATAGGGCAATTGCTGGCGTTGCACTCGCCGCGCGACCTTGCGGTGGTCGCGCTGCTGGACGGCGAGATCGCCGACTGGCGGTGGCTCAGATGGGCGGGCGCGACGGTCAAGGCGGTCACGACCGAGCCGGACGGGCACCGCCTGCTGCTGAGGGACCTGCTCTCCGTGATCGCCGACCGGCGGACCGAACGCGCCGGTGGCAACTGGTCGGGCCCGCGGATCGTCGTGCTCCTGGACCGGGCAAGCGCGCTGGCCGGCCTCGACGGCCTCCAGCTGGTGCTCGAACAGGGTCCGACGGTCGGAGTGACCGCTGTCTGCATCGACCAGGAGTCCCGGTTGTTGCCGCCCTCATGCCACTCCACAGCGGTGCTCACGTCCGAGACCGGTTCGACGCTGGAGCTCTGCCAGCCTGGCCGACAAGCACTGCGGGCAGCCACCGACCGGGTGTCGGCGCGGTGGGCGGAGCAGCTGGCACGCTCGCTGGCCCCGCTGCAGGACGCCGACTCCACCGACGTCGCGGAGTTGCCCACCGAGGTCTGGTTGGCGGACCTGTTAGAGGGGGCGGACGTCACCGCGGAGTCGTTGTCGCGGCAGTGGGCGACTCCGACGCCGGTCGCGACGCCGATCGGAATGGCCGCCACCGGACCGGTCGAGCTGAATCTCCTCCGGGACGGGCCGCACGCGCTCATCGCCGGTTCCACCGGATCCGGCAAGTCGGAGCTGTTGCGCAGCCTGGTGACGGGCTTGGCGAGGCGGCATGCGCCAGACGATGTGGCCTTCGTCTTGATCGACTATAAGGGCGGCTCCGCCTTCGCCGAGTGCGCGGCCTTTCCACACACACTCGGGCTGGTGACAGACCTCGACGGTCATCTCACCAGTCGGGCGCTGACCTCTCTGCAGGCCGAGATCCGCCGCCGCGAAATCGCGTTCGCCCAGGCCGGCGTGGCCGAATTCGACGACTACCGGCGATCGGCATCTCACGAACGTCACAGGCTGGCCAGGCTGGTCATGGTGGTGGATGAATTCGCCTACCTGGCCGAAGAACTGCCCGACTTCCTCTCCGGCCTTATCGGCATCGCGCAACGCGGCCGGTCCCTGGGACTGCACCTGGTGCTGGCCACTCAGCGGCCGGCTGGCGTGGTCTCTCCTCAGATCAAAGCCAACGTCTCGCTGCGCATCGCACTTCGGGTCACCGACGCGGCGGAGTCCCACGACGTGATAGGCAGCGATGCCGCACACCGCATCTCCAAGAACCAGCCCGGTCGGGGCTTCGCCCAACTCGCTGACGGCCTGGTCGAGTTTCAGACTGCCCGAGTCGGACGACGCCCTGTCGGGGCCCAAGCCATCACGATCACCTCGTTGGACGCGTGGAACCGGGCGAGCGAGCCCGCCCCCGTCATCACCGACGCCGACGACGAGCACTCCTTGCTGCAGGCGGCGATGCTCGAGGCAGTCAGCGAGCTGAAGCGCCCGCTGCCCGAACGCCCATGGCTGCCGCCGCTCCCCTCTCGTCTGAGGACCGCTGACCTCGGTCGCGACCCAGCGGCTGGCTTCGGAGTCCGATTCGGGCTGGTCGACGATCCCGGCCGGCAGCGGCAGTTCGCGGCCTCTCATGACCTGCTCACGGGCGGCTCGATCGGGTTCATCGGCAGTCCGAGATCAGGGCGCACCAGTGCGCTGCGCACCATTCTGGGGCAAGCCTGTGAACAACTGGACGCGGCGCAGCTTCACCTATACGTGCTGGACTGCTCCGGTCAGAGCTTCGGTCATTTCGCGCGGCTGCCGCATTGCGGCGCGGTGGTCAGCCGTGATGATCCAAGGGCGGTGGCGCGGCTGAGCGCCCGACTGGTCGAGGAGCTCGCCGCCAGGCAACGCCTGCTGGCGGATCTGGGCGTGAGCACTCTGGCGGAGGCTCATCTGAGCGGCACACCGCTGCCGGTGATCGTGCTCGCCCTCGACGGCTGGGAGGGCTTCACCGCGCTCAGTGACGACTACGACGCCGGCCGTTCGGTGGAGGCGCTGCTCCGGCTCTCACGCGATGGAGCCGCTGTCGGCATCACGGTGCTCATCGCCGGCGACCGAGCGATGCTGGGGTTGCGGATCGCTCCGGCGCTGAGCCGCAAGTTGTTGCTGGGTCTCATCGACCGCGGTGACTACGCAAGCGTCGGATTGAGACCGTCCAGCCTTCCGGCTCGGTTCGGCCCTGGACGCGCGGTGAGTGCCGACGACGGCTTAGAGGTCCAACTGGCGCTACTCACCGCCGACACCGGTCCGGGAGCGCAACACGCCGCCGTGCAGCAGCTGAGCGGGGCTGGCGCCGACTCGATGACCGCGCCGGGACCCACGATCAGAATCAGGAGCCTGCCGGCATCGGTGCGTCAGGCCGATCTGGCAGCCCGCCAACCGCGCGGCGCCGCCGAGGGTGATCACAACCTCGGCCGGGACGCCGAGGAGCTGACCGGGCGACCCGGCGACTGCCTTCTCGGAGTCGGCGGCGATGAGGCATCCCCCGTCTGGGCAGAGCTGTTCGTCACACACGCCAGATTCCTGATCGCCGGCCCGCCCCTGAGTGGTCGCAGCACCACCGCCGTCGTGATCGCTCGACAGGGGCTGGCTGCTGGGTTGGCCATGCTGGTCGCCGCCCCGCCTCGATCACCGCTGGCGGCTTGGGCGAGCCGGCAGGGCCTGGACGTCCTCGCGCCGGACTCGTCGGCGCCCGGTGTCGATGGCGCCTGCGCTGCCTTCACCGGGCAGCTGGTGTTGATCGATGACGCGGAGCAGTTCACCGACACCGCCAGCGGAGCCTTCTTGACCGAGCTGGCGACCAGCCACCACGCCGCCGTGATCGCGGCGACGCGCTCGGAAGAGCTCGCGATGAGCTTTCGTGGACCGGCCGCAGCCGTGCGCCGCCGTCGAACCGGGCTGCTGCTGCAACCGAGCCCTGCTGACGGGGAACTGCTCGGAGTCCGCATCGGTGGGCCGCCTCTGGCATCGATGCCCGGACGCGGCCTGCTGGTCACCGACGCGACTCGCGCCTCGGCGCCCGACGGCCTGGCCATGCAGGTCGCGATATGACGTGCGGGACGGCAGATGACGAGCAGGACGAAGGGCGGCTCGCCAACCGCGGTGAGGTGCCCGCGGCTAGCCCAGCTCGGACAGCAGGTCCCCGATCTCCTGTGTCGCGTACCAGGAGAGCTCGAAGCCCTCGGCGTCGTCGACCGTCTCTTCAGCCGCCGGGTCACCCAGGTCCGCGGCGTCGATCTGCTCGGCGGCAGCGGCCACCGTCGCCTCGGCCTCGGCGTCATCGGCATGCACCGAGGCGCACCAGGCCAGCGGGATCTCCACAGCTACGCGCACTACCCCTCGGTCCAGGTCGTCACGTACCGAGACCGAGGCGTCGGGGACGTCCGCTGAGATCACGAGTCGGCGTTTGGCGGCTGCCGGGTCTGACGCGATCAGCCGCAGCGCTGCCCTGGCAGCCTCCGCGGAAGCGGCGTACTCCAAAGCCTCGATGTCATCATCGAGGTAGTGCTCACGCAGGCCCGCGGTCACGGCGAAGCCTGTCAACGGCGCGGGACCCAGCACGCCGGAACTGCTCAGGCCGGCCAACGCCGTCGAGGTGGCCGGCAGGTAGACCCTCATGCGGTGCCCGCTCTCTGGACCGTGCCGTGCCGACGTCGCTGGTCACGAAGGTGCCTGGCCGACGTCCGCATCGCGGTGTGCAGCACAACCGTCCGGCGGCGCGGGTTCATCAGATTGGCGCCCATGACTGTCAGATCCTCCGGTCCGGGAGTGAGCAGCGTGACCTGAGTGCCCGCCTGCCTCAGGACGGCGATGTCGTGGTTGATGCCTCGGGTGATCGAGCTCCGCACCCGCCGTTCGATCCTTGCCACCGGCGAGCGCGGGCTGTCCGGCTCCACGGCTGCCATCGGCGCCAGCACGTACACCTCATCCAGGTCCTGACCGGCAAGCAGGTCGACCGAGGCGTTGGACGCGGCCCCGCCATCGATGTAGGCGCGCGAGTTGATCTGCATCGGCGTGTACCAGGCCGGTATCGCGCACGAGGCGCAGACCGCGTCGGCGAGCCCGACGGCTGGTTCGTCATCGTGGCCGAACACCGTCCGACGCCCGGTGGAGTAATCGACGGCGATGATCCAGGTCCGTTGCGGCCAGTTCTCGGGCCCAAGGGTTTCGGCGACCACGTTGTCGAGCATCCGGTGGATGGGCAGCAGGCTGGCACGTCCTTTCGGCAGCAGGCCCGACAGCGCCAGCACCGGCGAGACGCTGGCCGGCCGCCGGATGCCGTCCCACACCAGGCGTGGCGAGCCCGGCCACCACACCGGGCGAGGCGGTCGGCTGCCACCGGTGTCGGAGTCGTAATTCCATTGGATCGGCGGGTCCTGCGGCAACGGCATACCGATCTGATGCCGGCGGATCCTGTCGATGTCCAGACCACAGCCGAGCAGCCCGGACACGACCGCGCCCGCCGAGGTGCCGACCAGCAGGTCATCCGGGGCCGGTTCGATTCCCCACTCGTGTTGGAGGGCGGTCAGCGTTCCCGCCATCCAGGCGAACCCGAGCACGCCACCGCCGCCGAAGACGAACGCCCGGCGGACCGGCTTGGGCTTGTCGGCCACGTGTCTGGTCCTTCCCGAGAGGTCGGCGATGAGTCAAGCCTGTCTTAGGAAAGGTATGTCATACCTCCTGGGTTTATGCGTAGCCTGCTCGAGAAGCCAGCGGGGTCGCCCTGACCGCAGCGTCTCAGCGGCGGCGCGCGCCGCTGGACGCGGCGACCAGCTCAGCCAGCGACTCCTCGATCAAGGAGCCGAGCACCTCGACGTCGTGCATCGCGTCCCGATCGGCGTTGAGGCCGAAGAACACACCGCCGTCATAGGAGGTCAAGCCGATGGAGACGGCCTGTCCGGCGGCCAACGGTATGACCGGGAACATCTCCAACATCCTCGCTCCAGAGGCGTACAGCGGAAACTGCGGTCCGGGCACGTTGGTGACCACCACGTTGAACAACCGCCGGGTGAAGCTGGCGGCTGCCCGGGCGCCGAGGGCGTGCAAGGTCGGCGGCGCGAAGCCCGACAGCGCCGCCAGCGCTTCGGCGCCCACCGACTGGCCAGACTCCTTGTGGGCCTTCATCGCATAGCCGACCTGGCTCAACCGGATCATCGGATTGGGCTCACCGACCGGCAGGTCGACCAGATAGGAGGAGACCCGGTTGCCGGCCTGCTCGGAATCCTCGTCGCCGCGGATGCTGACCGGCACCATAGCCCGGACCGTCGTCGAGGGCGTCACAGGTTCCCCGCGCGACAGCATCCATCCCCTGATGGCGCCGGTCACGGTCGCCAACACCACGTCGTTGACCGTGCCACCTCGGTGCTTGCGCACCTTGCGGTAGTCCTCAAGCTCCGTCCTGGCCACGGCAAAGCGGCGTTGCGAGCCGATCACGCTGTTGAGCGCGGAGACCGGCGCAGGCCGTGCCACGACCCGGGCGGCCGACAGCACGCCGGTGACCGCAGCCGAGACCTGCGAGGCCACGTTGCGGGCGTCTGCCATGCCGATCCGCACGGTGTCGGCCACCGCCGTGGGACGCCGGATAAGGTCGGCCACCGCGCCGATGACCAGGTCGGCCGAACCCGGCTCCGGACGAGGCATCCACAGGTCTTCGGGAATCTCGCGTGGCACCGGCGTGGTGTCCAAGATCACCTGACCGATGTCCACCGCCTCGATGCCGTCGACCATCGCGTGGTGGGTCTTCTGGATCATGGCGAAGCGTCCGCCGGCCAGCCCCTCGACCAGATACATCTCCCACAGCGGACGGTTGCGGTCCAGCGCTCGCGACTGCACCCGGGCGACGAGCTCTCGCAGCTGCTCGTCCGAGCCCGGCCGCGGCAGCGCCGATCGCCGGACGTGATAGCCGAGGTCGAAGGCACCGTCATCCACCCAGACCGGGTTCGCCAGATGGCCTGGGACCCCTCTGACCTTCTGCCGGTAGCGGGGCACCAGGGATATCCGGCGCTCGATCAGGCTCACGAAGGTGTCGTAGTCAAAGCCCTCGGACGGCGGCTCGAACACCGCCAGGCCGCCCACGTGCATCGGGGTCGTGCGCCCTTCCAGGTAGAGGAAGGACACGTCGAGCGGGTTCAGCCTGTCTGCCATGCGCGAGAGCTCCTTCACTGGCCAGCGCCAGATGTCAGTGTCGCGGCCCGGCGGACGGTGAGCCCGGCAAGCCCGCAGGTACACGCTACTTGCGACGCCTTCTCCGCCGTGGCGCCGCGGCGCCGCAGAGGGTCTGGGCGAGTTCGGCGACCGCTAACCGCAGCAGGCTGGCAGGCGCCGCCTCGGCCAGCGTCTGACCCGCGATCACCGCCTGGTCCAGGCCGGCCAGGTCATAGGGCAGCAGTGCCGCCCAGCTCTGCCCCACGAAGCGCTGCAACGCCGTGTTGAGCTCGGCCTCCAGGTTGCCCGGGACCGCGCTGCGGCGCACTCGGTTGAGCACGATCCAGACCGGAGTGTCGATGGCGGCAGCCCGCAGCTCCCCCAGGCCGCGGACCAGCCGCTGGATGCCGATCGGATCCGCCGAGCCGACCGCCAGGATCAGATCCGCCTCCTCCAGGACCGCCAGCGTCGCCCCGTTACGCCGTGGGGCAAGGGAGTCGAAGCTCAACTCTTCATCGGTCTCCAAGGCGAAACCGACGTCGACCACCGTGTACTCGGCCAGTGCCCTGGCCACTGTCAACACGCTGCGCAGCGCTGGGCTGCGCAGCTCGGGCCAGCGGTCGGCCCGGGAGATCCCGGTCAACACCCGCAGCCCGGCGCTGACCTGCCAGCACAACCCCGCCAGCCCCTGGACGTCCAATCGGCGGGACTGGGCTTGCCTGCACGCGGCCACCAGACCGGGAGACTCATCGAGCAGGCCGAACATCGCAGCAGCGACGCCGCCATAGACATCGGCGTCGATCAGCAACGAACGTTGAGCAAGCCGGGCCAGCTCATCGGCCAGCGTGACGGCCGTCGTGCTACGACCCGGAGCGCCGGTGGGCCCCCAGACCGCGATCACCCTGCCCGGCCGGGACGTCGGGTCAGCCAGGGCTCCCGCGGCCGGGGCAGCCCCGCCCGCGGGCGGGGCCGAAGCCGGACCCGACGAAGCCGGGCCGGACGAAACCGGGCCGGACGATGTGCGCTGGGAATCTTCGCCGACGGAGCCGGTCGCGAACGCCGGGTCTGAGAAGTCGTTGTCGGACTGGCGCGGCGCCGACCGGTCAGCGACCGCGGCCGCGATGACCGCCGCGAACACGGCGGCGGCGGCATCGGAGGGCACGAAGAATCTGATGCCGGCGTCCTGCAACCGCTCGATATCGGCCTCGGCGCCTGGCGCGGTGACCCCCACCACCGCCACCGTGCCTGCCACCAACCGGTCGACGGCGTCGGCGTCCAGCCGCCGCAATTGCGCGTCGACCAGAGCGGCGGCGGCCTGACCCGAGCCTGCCACTGCCAGCAGTTCCACGAGGTCGACGCACCGCCGGACCACCGTGATGCCCTCCTCGCCACGGCCTCGACCCAATTCGGCGAGCAGAGCCGCTTCCCACGGAGCGCCGTCAGCAGCGCTGGCCACCGCGATGGTCACCGGGCGTCGCCCACGCAACTGTCCAGCGTCTCCGCCTGCGGCTCAGGTTGCTCGGCAGCCGACAACACGCCGGCCCGCAACACCGCGCCTTCCAGGTCCAGCGACGACACGACCCGCTTGGCGTCCGCGGCCGAGACCCGGACCACCAGCAGCGAGCCGGTCCGCGAGCCGAAGGCTGAACCGATCACCTCGTCGACGCTCTGCACCGCCACGCCGCTGAGCAGGACCATCCCGCGACAGGTCTTGGTGCTGAGCCACAAGGTGATCCGGTCACCGCGGCTGATCTCCGGCGCGTTCTCCGGCTGCATCGGGATGCTCACCGTGACGCCTTCCTCGGGAGCGGTCACCTCGGCCGCTGCCAGCAGCTCACCAGCACGCAACGAGCGGCGCACAGTGCGTCCGGCGACCGCGACGTCGGCGGCCAGATACCGGGACGCGGAGGCGCCGAGCTGCACCCGGACCGGGCGGAGGTCGGCTCCGGTCAGCACCGTGCCGGCCGCGATGTCGTGACTCAGCGACCAGACCGGTTGGCGCCGGTCTGCTGAGGACACCACCGCCGCGCCGAGCAACACCGCGACCAGCACCAGCACGATGCCACCGACGAGCCGAGCGTCCAGCCAGCGTGGCCTGGTGAGCCGGCGGGGCACCGGTGACGCTGGAT
Organism: Jatrophihabitans sp.; assembly: GCA_036399055.1. Classification (NCBI taxonomy): domain Bacteria; kingdom Bacillati; phylum Actinomycetota; class Actinomycetes; order Jatrophihabitantales; family Jatrophihabitantaceae; genus Jatrophihabitans; species Jatrophihabitans sp. The sequence continues at coordinate 49,027 of DASWNX010000008.1, read as the reverse complement.
CGGAAGGTGGCAGTGACGTATCGGTCATAGCGCTACATCTTGCATGAGCGAGGGCGGGACATCGGCGTGACCAGGTGAATCCTGTGGACAATCTGACCGCCAGCCGGTCCGTAGATGCCACACTGGCTTGCGGGCCGACGGGTTTGCCTTCGATATCGTCGGCTTGGACGACGCACGAGGGAGCTGATGCCAACGATGACGCAAACCCGGTTTCTGACCCTTAGCGACGTTGCTGAGGTGCTCAATATCTCGGCCTCGCAGACCTATGCCTTGGTCCGTTCGGGCGACCTCGCGGCTATCAAGATCGGCGGCCGCGGTCAGTGGCGAGTCGAGCGCGAGCAGTTGGAGTCCTACATCTCACGCATGTACGACCAGACCAAGCAGTTCGTGGCCGAGCACCCCTTCATCGACTCGACCGCGGACTGACCGGCGCGCCAACCGCGGCAGCGGGGCGCGCCTCTGCCTGACAGCTCAGTGGTCGCGCCGCAACGCGGCCAGCGCGGCCAACTCAGCTGTCGCGCCGCAGCGCGGCCAGCGCGCTGATCGGCAGCACCAGCACCTCACGCACGTCCTCACGCCGCCGCGGCTCACCGGCGGCGTGCACGGCGAAGTCGACGAAATCGGACCCGACCCGGTCCAACGTGCCGTCCAGCACGGTGGAATCGGTCAGGCAGGCCCGCAGCACCGACCTGTCCCGGGCCACGCCCCGCAGTGCGTGCCCGATACCCAGGCCTTCGTCCAGCGCCGAGCCGGGCGCGCCCGACAGTCGCCCCAGGCCGGCCACCGACGTGATCGCCGCGACGGCCAGCAAGGCCTCGCGGCCGGCTCCCTCGTCGAGCAGCAGCCAGCCCGCGCCGACCGCGCTGAGCCGCCCAGCCAGTGACAACCCACCCTGGCAGCGGATCCGGACCGCTGCGCCCAACGCGGGTCGTAACCGGCCCGCCAGTCGAAGTCGGGAGGTCTCAAGCCGGGTCAGCTCCGCGACCTCGGCATCGCGCTCAGCCAGCAGTAACGCCTGGTTCTGCGCTTCGAGGTCGGCGAACAGGTCATCCCAGCGCATGCGCTCATCCCTCCAGTAGGCGGCCAGCGGCGCCGCGTGTGACAGCCAAGCGCGCCGAATTGTGCCCCTACCCCGGCTCGGCGCGACAGCCGGCCGGTCGTACGCGACGGCCGGCCGGTCGTTCGGTCGCGACGGCCAGCGGGTCAGTGGTGGTGCAAGGCGTGCACCACCGCGTGACCCTTGCCCCGGGCGATGAGGGCCCGGTTCACCGGGACCGTCACCACGAACGCCACCGCCAGCGACGCCGCCAGGCTGCCCCAGAACAGCAGGCTGGCCAGCCCGGCCTCCATCGCGCCGGGCACCGTGAGCATCACGGCGTTGTCGATGACCTCCATCGTCAGAATGGAGAGGGTGTCGGCGGCAAACGCGACGCCGACCGCCTGACGCGGTGACAGCCCCGCACGCAGCAGGGCGCTGATCGTCAGCCCGTAACCGAAGGCGAACGCGAGCACGACCGCCAGCGCGATCGATGACCCGTCGCCCCACCCCCACCAGGTCGCCAACGCCATGCCGAGCACTTCACCGATGGCGCAACCGGTGAGGCAATGCAGGGTCGCCGAGATCGCCACCCTGGTGAGCTGCCCTGCGCTAGCGGGTGCGGTGTGCTGCCCAGGCTCTGGCGGAGTCACCGAAACGGCCCTCTGGTGATGGCCGTGCTCCGTGTTGTCGATCATCTGCCTCTCCACTTGACGTAGAAGTCTCGACCCAGTCCCGCGCGGGCCAGGTCAAGCCGGGCGCTTGTCGCGATGTCTGGACCGCGCCCGTTGACAGGTATACGCCGCCATCCTCGCGCTTGTCAAATACCCCTAGGGGGTATCTTAGCCCGCTGCCACGACGGGGACTGGCGACCACGAGACCCATACGGGCTGGCCCGGTTGACCCACACATGCTGTCGCTGGCCGACTCCCGGGCACCTCCTGATTGCCGGCCAGTACGGCCACGCCACCGTCGAACGCGAGAGCGAAGTACCGCTGTCCTCCGAAGGTCGTGATCACCGACAAACGCGTTTGCAAGCGGCTCCCCAACGACGACGCACGCACATTGCGTGCGCGCGAGCGACTGTGGGTCAGATGCGTCAGGCTGACCCACGCTGGCCAAGCCCGGGATGGAGCGCGGTTCTCATCAGGACACGGGCTGTCCAGCGACTCCGGAAGCCACAACCAAGGGACACGCGATGTACGCAATCAATGCCAAGGACTACGGCGCAGTAGGCGACGGGCTGACCGACGACACCAGCGCCCTCAACGACGCGGCGGCGGCGGCGCTCGCTGTCGACGAAAACGCCACGCTCTTCATCCCTGCAGGCGCCTACCGCACCACCGGCACCGTGACGTTCATGTGTCAGGTGGATGGAGGTCAATCCACCCTCCAGTACCACGGTGTCGGCACAGCCGTTGCACTTGGATCCCCGGACGGGACGGTCGCGCGCAAGGTGTTCAGCGTTCCACGTGTCATAAACGCAGCCCGAACCACGGGCTGGGATGGATCGTCGGTAGGTGTCAAAGCCGTCAACCTCAACAACTGCGTGATTGATCTGCCTCTCACGCAGGATTTTGAGACGGGATTTCTCGCATCGGGCCACAACGGCGGATTCGCATACAACACGATCAATGTGGGCACGCTGTGGTGCAATCACAATCAGGTGAAGTTGCAGCCTGAAGGAACTGGGTGGGTGAACCAGAACCTCTTCCTCGGCGGACGCATGCAACACGCAGTCGGCGTGAAGGGAGCAGTCGAGCTCGACCCGAACGCTCGTCAGATCTGGATGGCGGCTGCGGCTAGCGGCCCTGCGGGCCCACCCAACTCCAACACCTTTCTGAACACCTCAATCGAGGACAACGGCGTCTGCTTCTACCTTGTTGACGACGCAGGGTTCAACAACACCTACAGCAAATGCCGCTGGGAACGACCCGTGGCCTACCCACCGAAGGTTCTCTGGCGAGCTGGCTCGAATGGCGCGAGCATCGATGGCGGATACGACGCGCTCAAGGTCATCGAGGTGTTCGAGGGCACGATGATCACCGGCAGCGTCCGGGACGGGATAGGCGGCTACGCGTCCGCTACCGGCGTGGTCGCACAGTCGATACCCACGACGACAAGCACCGCAGTGACTGCCTGGGGAACACCGGTGATGCGCAGGTGCGATTACGACCCGGCCACTGGGCTGTTCAAGCCCCGACCTGGCCGCTGGCTCATCACCGCCACCATCACCTTCGTCGCTAATGCCACAGGCCGGCGTCTAGCGCGCCTCAGCGCGGCAGGCAATGTCATCGACATCGCCGAGATTGACGGCGCGGCCGGCCTACGGACTTTGAAGCTCTCCGGTTCCGCGGTGTTCAACGGTTCTCAGACCTTCTCCGTCTCGGTTCAACAAACGAGTGGCAGCAACTTGGCTCTGGTGACGACCTCGCCCTACGTGCGGATCGACGCGAATTACCTGCCTTCCTGAACACGCCGTCCTGAACACGCACCACAGGATCGGCGTGCCATCGTCCGGCGCCACCGGCGGTGGCGCAAGGCGCGCACGACCGCCAGCGCGATCGATGACCGGTCGCCCCACCCCCACCAGGTGGCCAACGCCACGCCGAGCACTTCACCGATGGCGCGACCGGTGAGGCAATGCAGGGTCGCCGCCCTGGGGCTGCCCTGGTGAGCTGCGCTCCGCCGGCGGTGCGGTGTGCTGCCCAAGCTCGTCCGGCCCGCGGATCGCGACCACGAGAGGCCCTCACAGGCTGCCCGGTTATCCACACCCCTTTGACCAACCTCTTCCCATCGCGTATCCATGTAAATGGATGCAAACGAAGGGAAGCGCATGGTTAACGTACGGCGGGGCGCGATGTGCGTCACCCTGCTGGGCATCGGATCGGTGCTCCTCGGGTGCGCGGGTCAACCTGCTCGCTTGAGAGAGGGCCTTCGTTCTCCTCACGCGTGGGTGGCTGAGGTGGGGCCGGACACTGCCGCCGCAGCCCTCGCCGGCTCACTGCTGTGGCTGGTCGCGCTCTGGGCCGCATTCGCCCTGAGCGTCACAGCAGTGGCCCTGGCGCCAGGGCGTGTCGGCCTACTCGCTCTCGCGGTGGCTGAGCGGGTGACGCCTGCGGTGCTGCGGCGAGTCGTCGGGGCAGCAGCCGGCACGTCGATCCTGATCAGCCCGGCTGTCGCCTTCGCCCAGCCGGTCGCAGGCAGCGCCCCTGCGCCGATCGGCGCCCCGGCAGGTCCGACCGGCCCCGCGACCGCCTTGGGCCTGCCGATGGACCGGCCGGGTCAGCCGCAGAGCGGCAAGCCCACCGCGCCGCCATCCATGCCGGCGCTCGGGTGGCCCACCGACCCCGCTGGCTCCACCGACCCCGCTGGCTCCACCGACCCCGCCGACCCCACCGACCCCGGCGGCCCTGCCAAACCTGCCGACCCGGCGTCAGGTGACCGGCTCACTCCCGCCGCGCCGGAGCCGGTCCGGCCTCGATCGCGTGGCACTGAGGACCGCGTGCTAGTGCGTCCGGGCGACTCACTGTGGTCGATCGCCGCTCACCGGCTGGGCCCGGGCTCGTCGGCGGCCCGGATTCAGGCCGAATGGCCTCGCTGGCACGCCGCGAACCGGAAGCTGATCGGCGCCAATCCCAACCTGCTCCGACCGGGCGTCGAGCTGCTCGCGCCGCGCCAGGCGTCCCAGGGCGCGGGCGCATGACGATGTCGGCGGCGCCGGTCCAGTCCGGCCGAGAGGGCAGCGGGCCAGCGATCGCGCGCCGATTCCAAGCGCGTCCCGCGCCGCGCCGCGAACCGCCCTTCGACGACGAGCTGGCCGCACGGCGCCTGAGCCTGGTCGGGCCGCTGGATCAACCGCTGCCCTTCGACGCCATGGGCCCGAACGCGCCGTCGGCGATGCGGCTGCGGGCCGCGCCGGACCCGTTCGCGGTCAGGCCCACCGGCCGTCACGAGCTGCCCGAGCCGGCTGCCTTCGCCAGGCGGCTGGTGATCGGTGTCATCGAGACCGCCACCGGTCGCCGCTCGGCGTCCCAGCTGCGCCACCACACCAGTCCGACGGTGCAGGCCGGCCTGGCCCGCGACGCCGGACGGATCAGCCGGCTGGGCAGCGCGCATCGGCCGGCCACGCTGCACTCGGTGCACATCAGCGAGCCCGCGGACGGGGTGGCCGAGGTGGCCGCGGTGCTGCGGGTGGGCGACCGCTTCCGGGCGCTGGCATTGCGCCTGGAGGGATTGGACGGCCGATGGCGGTGCGTCCGCCTGCAGATCGGCTGAGCCGGGCGGCGGAAGGAAGGCTTAAACGGGGGTGTTCCTCCGCCGCTCGGCGCGGCTCAACGCTTGCGCTTGTTGCCCCGGCTTCCCTTGTTGGGGTTGGCACGCCGCTGCTTGGCCGCCCCGGCCCGGTTGCCGGCCGCGGGCTGAGCGCCGCCTTCGGTGCGCACCTCGGGGGTCTCTGACCCCAACGCCGGAGCGCTGTAGGTCAGCGGGGCAGTCTCGGCGCGGGGCCGGCCCAGTCCCTTGGCTGAGATCTGCGGGTGATCCTCTGCCTCCGGCTGGGTCGCCAAGGCGGTCAGCACCCGTTCGGCGTCGAGTTCGGCCGGCGCCTGGCTGGCGGCCACCGGCTCCTCGGCCGGCGGCGACTCGCTCTCGACCTGCACCTCGAGGTTGAACAGGAACCCGACGGACTCTTCCTGGATCGCGTCCATCATGGCCCGGAACATGTCGAAACCCTCCTTCTGGTATTCCACCAGGGGGTCTCGCTGGGCCATCGCCCGCAGGCCGATGCCTTCCTGCAGGTAGTCCATCTCGTACAGGTGCTCACGCCACTTGCGGTCCAGCACCGACAGCAGCACCCGCCGCTCGAGCTCACGGGTGACCTCGGCGCCGAGCTCGGCCTCGCGCTGGTCGTAGGCGGCCTGGGCGTCGGCGACGATCTCCTCGACCAGGAACTCCCGGGTCAGGTCGTTGCGCTCGCCGCCGGCGGTCTTGATCGCCTCGTCCGGAGTCAGGGAGATCGGGTACAGCGTCTTCAGCGCGACCCACAGCTGCTCGAGGTCCCACTCCTCCGGATAGCCCGACGAGGTCGCGCCCATGACATATGAGGTCACCACCGAGGTGATCATCGGCCGGATCTGATCAGTCAGATCGGCTCCTGAGAGCACCTGCCGGCGCTCGTCATAGATCACCGTGCGCTGCTTGTTCATCACCTCGTCGTACTTGAGGACGTTCTTGCGGATCTCGAAGTTCTGCTGCTCGACCTGGGTCTGAGCGGACTGGATGGCCTTGGAGACCTGCTTGTTCTCGATCGGGGTGTCTTCGGGAAGGCGAAGGAAGTTCATGATGGTGGCGATCCGGTCGCCGTTGAAGCGCACCATCAGGTCATCGCCCAGCGAGAGGTAGAACCGGGACAGCCCCGGGTCGCCCTGCCGGCCCGACCGGCCGCGCAGCTGGTTGTCGATTCGGCGGGACTCATGCCGCTCGGTGCCCAGGACGTAGAGCCCGCCGAGTTCGACGACGTCGTCGTGCTCGCGGGCGTTGCGCTCCATCGCCTTGGCCAGCGCCGCCGGCCAGGCCGCCTCGTACTCCTCCGGAGTCTCGGCAGGGCTGAGCCCCAGCTCTCGCAGCTCGCTGTCGGCGGCGAACTCCGGGTTGCCGCCGAGCATGATGTCGGTGCCACGCCCGGCCATGTTGGTGGCGACGGTGACCGCCCCCTTGCGCCCGGCCATCGCCACGATCGCGGCTTCACGATCGTGCTGCTTGGCGTTGAGCACCTCGTGCGGAACGCCGCGGCGCAACAGCAGGTTCGCCAGGATCTCGGACTTGGCCACGCTCGCGGTGCCGACCAGGACCGGTTGGCCCTTCTCGTGCCGTTCGGCGATGTCATCTACCACCGCGGCGAACTTGGCGTCCTCGGTCTTGTAGATGAGGTCGGTGTCGTCCCTGCGGATCATCGGCCGGTTGGTGGGAATCGGCACCACGCCCAGCTTGTAGATCTGGTGCAGCTCGGCCGCTTCGGTCTGGGCGGTGCCGGTCATGCCGGAGAGCTTGGAGTACAGCCGGAAGTAGTTCTGCAGCGTGATGGTCGCCAGCGTCTGGTTCTCCTGCTGGATCTGCACGCCTTCCTTGGCCTCGATGGCCTGGTGCATGCCCTCGTTGTAGCGCCGGCCGGCCAGCACCCGTCCGGTGAACTCGTCGACGATCAGCACCTCGCCCTCGCGGACGATGTAGTCGCGGTCGCGCTTGTAGAGCTCCTTGGCCTTCAGGGCGTTGTTGAGGTAGCCCACCAGCGGCGTGTTGGCTGCCTCGTAGAGGTTGTCGATGCCCAGCTGGTCCTCGACGAACTCGACGCCGGCCTCGGTGACCGCGATGGTCCGCTTGCCCTCTTCGACCTCGTAGTGCTCGTCCTTCTTCATCCGGGGGGCCAGCCGCGCGAACTCGGGGTACCAGCGCTGGTTCTCATCGGCCGGGCCGGAGATGATCAGCGGCGTCCGGGCCTCGTCGATGAGGATCGAGTCGACCTCGTCCACCACCGCGAAGTTGTGGCCGCGCTGCACCAGGTCATCCAGGGACCAGGCCATGTTGTCGCGCAGGTAGTCGAAGCCGAACTCGTTGTTGGTCCCGTAGGTGATGTCGCAGGCGTAGCTGGCCCGGCGGTCCTCCGGGGTCATGTTCGACAGGATCTTGCCGACCGAGAGCCCGAGGAAGCGGTGCACCCGGCCCATCCAGTCGGCATCGCGGGAGGCGAGGTAATCATTGGTGGTCACCACGTGCACGCCGTCGCCGGAGAGCGCGTTGAGATAAGCAGGCAGGGTGGAGACCAGCGTCTTGCCCTCACCGGTCTTCATCTCGGCGATGTTGCCCAGGTGCAACGCGGCGCCGCCCATCAGCTGAACCTTGTAGTGGAACTGGCCCAGGGTGCGGCGGGCGGCCTCGCGGACCACCGCGAACGCCTCGGGCAGCAACTCGTCGAGGGTCTCCCCCTCGCCGTAGCGAGCCCTGAACTGATCGGTCAACGCGCGTAGCTCAGCGTCGGTTAGATCGACGTAGTCCCCTTCGAGGGTGTCGATATGATCAGCGATGGACGTCAGCCGCCGGACGATCTTGCCTTCGCCCGCGCGCAGCAATTTGTTGAGAACCACGCTCACATGGTACTTGGCCTCGCTAGACGGAAAATTCGAATGGTCCGATCTGGCAAACTGGCGCCATGGCCGGGTGGAGCGGAGTCGAGCTCGACGGGCTGGTGCTGCACTCCGGGCGGCTGACGCTGCGACCCTGGCAACCCGAAGACGCCGCCGCGGTCCGGGCGGTGATGGCCGACGAGCGGATGCACCAGCACCTGGCGCTGCCCTGGCCCTACACCGACTCCGACGCCCACGCCTTCGTCACCGGACATGCCCGAGCCGGGCGGGCGGCCGGCTCCCGGCTGGACTGCGCGATCGCCGAGAACGCCAGTGGCCGGCTGGTCGGCAGCGCCACCCTGCAACTGCCGGTGGGCGCGGACTCCAGCGCCGAGATCGGCTACTGGATCGCCGCCGCCGACTGGGGGCGGGGCTACGCCACCGAGGCCACCCGGACGTTGACCCGTTTCGGGCTGGCCAACGGCTTGGCGCGGATCCAGATCCGGTGCGAGGTGCCCAACGCCGCCTCGGCCGTGGTGGCGCTGCGGGCCGGCTTCGCCTTCGAGGGGGTCAGCCGGGCCAGCCTGCGCAGCGGCGGGCTAGGCGGCGACGGGCTGCGCGACGGCGCCGTCTTCGCCCGGACGGCCGGCGACCCGGACAAGCCGGTCGAGCCGTCCTGGCCCAAGCTCGAGCCGCTCAGCGACGGCGTGATCACCCTGCGCCCGGGCGGCCCCGACGACTGGCCGGTGCTGCTGGCCGAGGCCAACAACGAGGCCGCCCGGCAGTGGGCGTTATACGACAAGCCGATGCCCGAGGCCGGCGCGCGCGCCATGGCCGCCCGCGCCCCGCTCGACCGGTTGGTGAGCAGCCAGAACTTGCTGCTGATCTGCGAGGCCGCCAGCGGCGCGGGCGCCGGCGTGCTCGGCCTGCGACGGCCCGGGCCGCCGAACGTGGTGGCTCTCGGGTACGGGGTGCTTCCGGAGTTCCGGGGGCGTGGCTTCACCGCCCGGGCGCTACGGCTGCTGGCCGACTGGGCGTTCAGCACGACCCCGACCGTCCGGCTGGAGCTTGGCTGCAAGGCTGCCAACGTGGCCTCGGCCCGCGCGGCGCTGTCCGCCGGATTCACCGAAGAGGGGCGGATGGGCTGCAGGCTGCCCAACCCCGACGGCAGTCACAGCGACGAGATCGGCTTCGGGCTGGTCCGCCCTGCCGGCTGAGCGAGGACGCCCGCGGCTGACCGCGCCGCTGTCCTGGCGCTCGGCTTCAGTCCGCAGTCCCCGCTCAGCGCCGGTACAGCTGGTGCTTGGCGATGTACTGCACGACGCCGTCAGGCACCAGGTACCAGACCGGCCGTCCGGCCTGCACCCGTTGCCGGACCGCCGAGGACGAGATCGCCATCGCCGGCACGTCCAGCAAGGTGACGATGTCCGGTGGCAGGTGGTCCCCGGACAGGTGGTAGCCGGGTCTGGTGACGCCCACCAGGTGGCACATCTGAAACAGCTCGTCGGCCTTCTTCCAGGACAGGATCGCCTGCAGCGCGTCCGCCCCGGTGATGAAGAACAGCTCGGCCCCGGGGCGGATGGCCGAGATGTCGCCCACCGTGTCGACGGTGTAGGTCAGGCCGGGGCGGTCGATGTCCACCCGGCTCACCCAGAAATTCGGGTTGGACGCGGTGGCCACCACCGTCATCAGGTAGCGATGCTCGGCCGGGCTCACCTCCCGCTCGACCTTCTGCCACGGCTGGCCGGTGGGGACGAAGACCACCTCGTCGAGGTCGAACAGGTCGGCGACCTCGCTGGCCGCCACCAGGTGTCCGTGGTGGATCGGGTCGAAGGTGCCGCCCATGATGCCGACCCGGCGCGGCCGTCCCTCGGCTGTCAGAACCGCAGGCCAGCTCTCGGTGTCGGACTGAGCAGTCATGGCGGGCATCCTATGGGGCCGGCCCGACCGGCGGCGGCCAGCGCAGCACTGCGAGCCTGGTGTCCGCCCAGATCAGCGGCGGGCTCGGCGGCGGCAGGTCAGCGCCGGACGGCGGCAGGTCAGCGCTGGGCGGCGGTGCTCGGGGTGATCGGCGCCGGCAACGTCGACTCCCCGGTCAGCCACCGGTCCACCCCCGCGGCGGCCGAGCGGCCCTCGGCGATCGCCCACACGATCAGGCTCTGGCCGCGGCCCATGTCACCGGCCACGAACACACCCTCCACGTTGGTGGCGAACTCGGCGTCGCGGGCCACGTTGCCGCGCTCGGTCAGCTCGACGCCCAGGCCGTCCAGCAGCTCGTGGCGCTCCGGGCCGAGAAAGCCCATCGCCAGCAGCACCAGCTCGCATTCCAGGTCGAACTCGCTGCCCGGCGTCTTCTCGAACCGTCCGTCCACCAGCTCGACCTGATGAGCCCGCAGCGCCCGCACATTGCCCTGCTCGTCGCCGAGGAAGCACTCGGTGTTCACCGCGAAGACCCGCTCGCCGCCCTCTTCGTGCGCTGAGGCGGTCCGCAGCATCAGGGGCCAGGTGGGCCAGGGGGTGGTCTCGGGCCGGGCCGCGGGCGGCCGGGCCATGATCTCGAACTGGTGCACCGAGGCCGCGCCCTGCCGGTGCGCGGTGCCCAGGCAGTCGGCGCCGGTGTCACCGCCGCCGATGATCACGACGCGCTTGCCGGCTGCCGAGACCGGCGCGGTGTCGTAATCGCCTTGCTGGACGCGGTTGGCCAGCGGCAGGAACTCCATCGCCTGGTAGACCCCGGTCAACTCACGGCCCGGGACCGGCAGGTCGCGCCAGGCGGTGGCCCCGCCGGCCAGCAGCACCGCGTCATAGCCGGCGCGCAACTGCTCGACGGAGATGTCCACTCCGACGTCGACCCCGGTCCGGAACTCGGTGCCCTCGGCCCGCATCTGCTCGATCCGCCGGTCGATCACCCGCTTCTCCATCTTGAACTCAGGAATGCCGTAGCGCAGCAGCCCGCCGATCCGGTCGGCGCGTTCGAGCACGCTGACCTGGTGACCGGCCCGGGTCAGCTGCTGGGCGGCGGCCAGCCCGGCCGGGCCTGAGCCCACCACCGCCACCCGCTTGCCGGTCGGCCGGCTGGCCGGCAGCGGCCGCACCCAGCCGTTGTCCCAGGCCCGCTCGATGATCTCTTTCTCGACCTGCTCGATGGTCACCGGGTCCTGGCTGATGCCCAGCACGCAGGACGCCTCACACGGCGCCGGGCACAGCCGTCCGGTGAACTCGGGGAAGTTGTTGGTGGCGTGCAGCCGGTCGATGGCCTCGTGCCAGCGGTCGCGGTACACCAGGTCGTTCCACTCGGGAATCAGGTTCCCCAGCGGGCAGCCGTTGTGGCAGAACGGGATGCCGCAGTCCATGCAGCGGCCGGCTTGGGTTCGGGTGACCGCGTCGTCGGCCGGCTCGTAGACCTCGTGCCAGTCGGAGATGCGGACCGCAACCGGCCGGCGGCGTGGCAGTTCGCGCCCGTGCTTGAGAAATCCGGTGATGTCGCCCATGCGCCAGCCTGTCTTGTGAAGTTCGAGTGCATGCGGGACAGCGCCGGCCCGTGAGAAGGATACGTGACCCGACCGCAGGCGCCCACCGGACGGCGAAGCCGGGGCCGGCCGCGATGTGCGACCGGCCCCGGCTGTCGACCGGGCTAGCGGATCAGTGAGGTCAGCCCTCTGCCGGGAACACCCCGAAGGTGGCCAGCCAGTCCTGGACGACCTCGATGTCCACCCGCGAGTAACCGCCGAGGTAGCGGCAGTTCTGGGTGTAGGTGTAGCTGGTGACCGCCACGACGTAGTCGTTGAGGAACGTCGGGCCGCCGGAGTCACCGAAGCAGGTGCCGCCGGTCCCGCGGGTGTCGTTCATGTTGCCGTTGAGCTGCAGGATCTGGTTGGTCAGCTTCTGCCCGGGCTGGTAGGCGACCCGCCGGATCAGCGGGTAGGACTCCGGGATGGGCTTCTGCGGTCCCGAGGCCGGCTTGCGCACCTCGGTGCCGTAGCCGACCGAGGTGAAGATGGTCTGGTTCAGCCGAGGCTGGGCGTAGGCGTCGAGGTAGTTCAGCGGGGCCAGGGTGGCCGGCTCGATGGTGGTCACCGGCCGGTCGAGCACGATCACGCCGACGTCGTTCCAGTTGTTCAGGTCGGTGAAGCCGGAGTAGTCCGGGTGGGTGTAGGCGGTGCCGGAGAGGAAGCCGGCGGCCTCGATCTCAGCCTGGGTGTAGCCGGTGTCGGGGTTGGCTGCCACCGGGTAGCCGGTCGGCGGCTGGTAGGCGACCACCGAGCGGAAGTCCACCAGGGTCTTGCCCACGGTGCCTTCAGTGCAGTGCCCGGCGGTGAGCAGGACGGTGGGAGTGACCAGCGTCGCCGTGCAGCGGAACCGGCCGTCCTCGCTGTAGAACAGGATCAGCCCGACGTTGGGGTGGCGGTTGCCATCCGGCTCGCCGCCGGTGATCGCCGACGCCGGGGCCATGGAGGTGGCGGTGAGACCGAGGATGACTAGGAGGAGGCCAAGGAGAAGCCTCAAGCGAGATGCCATGGAATGCCCTTCTGCGCTTCGTTGTGATGACCTGGGAACGTTGCCTTAGCCCCGGGGTTAGGGGCTGGGTGAATCGTTGGCAAAGCACTGGTGATTCATTGCAACACCGGCCATCGGCCGTGTCCAGAGCCGGATCGGCCAGCCCGCTGGAATACAACATCGATTTCGCATGCGCCGCTGGCAGCCGCGCGCCGGCCGGCGGCTGCCGGCTCGGTCCGTGCTCGATGCCTACAGGACGATCAGGTCGTCACGGTGGACGACCTCACGGCGCAGGTCCGCGGGCAGGTCCCGAGTGGACTTGCCGAGCAGCTCGGGCAGCTCCTCGCTCTCGAAGGCCACCAGCCCGCGGGCCACCACCGTGCCGGTCGGATCAGCCAGCTCCACCGCGTCACCGGCCGCGAAGTCGCCGGTCACCGAGGTGATGCCGGCCAGCAGCAAGGACGCCCGGTTGCGCACCACCGCGGTCACGGCGCCGGCGTCCAGCAGCAGCCGGCCACGCGGGGTGGTGGCATGGCGCAGCCACAGCAGTCGTGAGGCGGTGCGATGCCCGAGCGGCGCGAAATAGGTGCCGCCGCGCCCGGCGAGCGCGTCATCGACGGCATTGGCGTGCGACAGCAGCACCTCCACGCCGGCCCCGCCTGCGATCAGCGCCGCCTCGATCTTGGTGGACATGCCGCCGGTGCCGACACCGGACCCGGCGCCGCCGATCCGCACCGTGGCCAGCTCCGCGGGCCCGGTGACCTCCGGGACCAGCACCGCGCCGGGCTTGCGGGGGTCAGCGGTGTAGAGGCCGTCGATGTCGGACAGCAGCACCAAGGCGTCCGCGCGCACCAGGTGCGCGACCAGCGCCGCGAGCCGGTCGTTGTCGCCGAAGCGGATCTCATGCGTGGCCACGGTGTCGTTCTCGTTCACGATCGGGATCACCCCGAGTGCCAGCAGCCGCTCCAGGGTGCGCACCGCGTTGCGGTACGAGCTGCGCCGGTGCAGGTCCTCAGCCGTCAGCAGCACCTGGCCGACGGTCAGGCCGTGCCGGGCGAAGGCTGCGGCGTAGCGCTCGGCCAGCAGCAGCTGCCCGACGCTGGCGGCGGCCTGCTGGGTGGCCAGGTCACGCGGGCGGGTGGTCAGCCCCAACGGCGCCAGGCCCGCCGCGATCGCCCCGGAGGAGACCAGCACCACCTGCTGACCGGCGGCCCGCCGGGCGGCCAAAGCCTCGACCAGGGCGCTCAGCCGGCTGTCGCGCAACCGGCCGCGGTAGGTCAGCGAGGACGAGCCGACCTTGACCACAGTGAGTGCCGCGGCGGCGATCGCGGCCCTGCCGTCCGGCGCCTTGCTCATCGCGCGCCGCTCATCGAAGTCCCGCCGTCCATGGCTACTCCGAGACCGCTCGCTCGAGCAGCAGGTCCTCGTCGCTCAGATGCTGGCGGCGGGACTTCTTGGCCGCCAGCCGGTCATCGGCGTTGGGACGGGCGTCGTTGTCCAACCGGTCGTCGGTCCCGCGGCGGGTCGGTGAGTAGTCCTCGTCGGCCATCCCCGCGGTGGGCTGGAAGTCGAAGACGTAGTCCAGGATCGTCACGCTGGCCCCCGGCATCGCGCCGAGCTTGGCCAGCTGATCCTCGACGCCGAGCCGGGCCAGCCGGTCGGCCAGGTACCCGACCGCCTCGTCGTTGTCGAACTGGGTCTGGCGGACCCACCGCTCGGGCTTGCTGCCTCGCACGATGAACGCGCCGGCCTCGTCGGGATCCGGCTCGACGGTGAAGCCGGAGTCATCGACCGCCTTCGGGCTGAGCACGATTCGGGCCGGCGCGATGGCGTCCTGGTCGGCGCGGAACTGCTCGACCAGCCCGGCCAGCGCGAAGGTCAGCTCCCGCAGGCCGGCATGTGACACCGCGGAGATCGGAAAGACCCGGTATCCCCGTCCGGTCAGCTCCTCGGTGACGAACTCGGCCAGCTCGCGGGCCTCCGGGACGTCGACCTTGTTCAGCGCCACCAGCCGGGGCCGGTCCAGCAGGTCGCCGAGGCTGGACTCGTACTGCGCCAGCTCCTCCTCGATCGCCTCCAGGTCGCTGATCGGGTCCCGGCCAGGGTCCAGCGTCGCGCAGTCCAGCACGTGCAGCAGCACCGCGCACCGCTCGACATGGCGCAAGAAGTCCAGCCCCAGGCCCTTGCCCTGGGCGGCGCCGGGGATCAGGCCGGGCACGTCGGCGATGGTGAAGGTGGTGTCACCGGCGCTGACCACCCCGAGGTTGGGCACCAGGGTGGTGAACGGGTAGTCAGCGATCTTGGGCCGGGCCGCGGAGACCGCCGCGATCAGCGAGGACTTGCCGGCCGAGGGAAAGCCGACCAGGCCGACCTCGGCCATCGACTTCAGCTCCAGGACGACGTCGAAGGCCTCCCCCGGCTCACCGAGCAGGGCGAAGCCGGGCGCCTTGCGCCGCGTCGAGGCCAGCGCGGCGTTGCCCAGCCCGGCCCGGCCGCCGCGGGCCACCACATAGCGGTTGCCCGCACCGGTCAGGTCGGCCAGCACGCTGCCATCGGCGGCGTGCACGACGGTGCCGTTGGGCACCGCGAGCACCAGGTCCTCGCCGTCGGCGCCGCTGCGGTGCTTTCCGGCGCCGGGCCGGCCGTTGCCGGCCTTTTGGTGCGGGTGGTGGTGAAAGTCGAGCAGGGTGTGCGCCTGCGGGTCCACCACCAGCACGACGTCACCACCCCGGCCGCCGTTGCCACCGTCCGGCCCGCCGAGTGGCTTGAACTTCTCCCGGTGCACCGAGGCGCAGCCATGCCCGCCGTTTCCCGCGGTGACGTGCAGCACCACCCGGTCTACGAAATTAACCACGGTGCTCTCTTCTCTTGACGACTCTCAACGACCGAGGCGCCTGTGATCGGGCCTCTGACTGGGCTGGTGCTGACGGAACTGGTTCACCGGCTGTAACGCTTCACCGGCTGTAACGCCAAGAGCGGGCGCCGGAATCCCGGTGCCCGCTCCAGCGGTGAGACGACTGAACTTGGAGGCTACATCTCGACCGGCACGATGTTGACGGTCTTGCGGCCGCGACGGCTGCCGAAGAGCACGTTGCCCGCGGCGAGGGCGAACAGGGTGTCGTCACCACCGCGTCCGACGAGGTCGCCGGGGTGGAACTTGGTGCCGCGCTGGCGGACGAGGATCTCACCGGCGCTGACGAGCTGGCCGCCGAAGCGCTTGACCCCCAGTCGCTGGGCGTGGGAATCGCGGCCGTTGCGGGAGCTGGATGCGCCCTTCTTGTGTGCCATGGCTCTACTTCTTTCCGCTCTCGATACCGGTGACCTTGACCTGCGACAGCTTCTGGCGGTGGCCGATGCGCTTGTGGTAGCCGGTCTTGTTCTTGAACTTGTGGATCTTGATCTTCGGGCCCTTGACCTGGCCGAGGATCTCTCCGGTGACCGAGACGGCGGCCAGCTCGGTCGCGTCGGTGGTCACGTCCTCGCCGTCGACCAGCAGGATCGCGGGAAGCGCGACGCTGGCCCCAGGGGCCAGGTCCAGCTTCTCGACCGTCACGACGTCACCTACGGCGACCCGGTACTGCTTGCCGCCGGTCTTGACGATGGCGTACATCGCGAATTCACTCCTGTCGAACAGCTATCGAAGTCTCGGGCTTGTCTAGGGTTTCCAGCTTTGCTGTGCCTGCGGGTGCTTGGTCAGCCGCCTCAGGGACGGCGTCACACCAGAAGGGCCCACCGCCAAGCTGTGGGCCGTTGTACAGATTACGCCTACGGCGGCCCCACAGGCAAAGCGGCTACCCCTCGCTGACGCTGACCGGCACCGGCGGGCCGGCGGGCCGGCTCGCTGCCCGCCGCCGACGCGGACGCGCCGGTGGTGCGGTGTCGGACTGCTGGGCGCTTGGTTCTGACGCCGACGATGCGGTGTCAGGCTGCTCGACGCTTGGTTCCCGCACCGCCCTGCCGGTCCGGGACCGACCAGGCGCGGCGGCCGGGGCCGGCTGGTGAGCCTGCTCGGTCGGCGCGGCCTGCGGCTCGGTCACCGCAGAGGCCGGCTCGCTGGTCGAGGACTGGGCGCGCCGGCCGGCCCGCTGAGCCGGCTCGCCGTCAACCGCCCGGGCGCCGGCAGCGTCGTCGTGGTGGTTGGTGGCCGCCGCGATCGCGGCCACCGCGCTGGCCGCCGCCCGACGCTTCTCGGCCTCGGCGGCGAGTTCGGCGGGATCGGGCTGCGGCGGCGCCGGCTGCTCGGCCTTGACAGCCTTGCGGCTGCGGCGGCCCCGGCTGGGCCGGTCCTCTTCGGTCGAGGGAGCAGGCGTCGACGCTTGTGCGCCGGAGCCGTTTGACCCACCGGCCTTTCGGTCCACGGCGTCCATGTGCACGACCAGTCCCCGGCCGTTGCACACCGAGCAGGGCTCGCTGAAGGCCTCCAGCAACCCCTCGCCGACCCGCTTGCGGGTCATCTGCACCAGACCCAGCGAGGTCACCTCGGCGACCTGGTGCTTGGTGCGGTCGCGTCCCAGGCACTCGGTGAGCCGGCGCAGCACCAGGTCGCGGTTGCTCTCCAGCACCATGTCGATGAAGTCGATCACCACGATGCCGCCGATGTCACGCAGCCGCAGCTGCCGAACGATCTCCTCGGCCGCTTCGAGGTTGTTGCGGGTGACGGTCTGCTCCAGGTTGCCGCCGGAGCCGGTGTACTTGCCGGTGTTGACGTCCACCACGGTCATCGCCTCGGTGCGGTCGATCACCAACGAGCCGCCCGAGGGCAGCCACACCTTGCGGTCCAGGGCCTTGGCCAGCTGCTCGTCCACCCGCAGCTCGCGGAACAGGTCGGACTCGCCCGTGTGCCGGGAGATCCGGTCGGCCAGCTCGGGGGCGATGTCGCCGACGTAGTCGCTGATGGTGCGGTGGGTCTCGGCCCCGGCGACCACCAGCTTCTTGAAGTCGTCGTTGAAGATGTCACGGACCACTCGGATCGCCAGGTCGGGCTCGCCGTGCAGCAGGGACGGCCCTTCGGAGGACTGCCTGGCCTTGGCCGACTTGGCGGTGATCGACTCCCACTCGTTCTTCAGCCGCTCAACGTCACTGATCAGATCCTGCTCGGAGGCGCCTTCAGCCGCGGTGCGGACGATCACACCGGCCTCGTCGGGCACCACCTTCTTCAGGATCGCCTTGAGCCGGCTGCGCTCGACATCGGGAAGCTTGCGGCTGATGCCGGTCATGCCGCCGCCGGGGACGTAGACCACGAACCGCCCGGGCAGTGAGATCTGGCTGGTCAGCCGGGCGCCCTTGTGGCCGATCGGGTCCTTGGTCACCTGCACCAGCACCATGTCACCGGCGTTGAGCGCGTTCTCGATCGAGCGGGACTTGCCTTCCAGCCCGGCGACGTCCCAGTTGACCTCGCCGGCGTAGAGCACGCCGTTGCGACCGCGGCCGATGTCGACGAAGGCGGCCTCCATCGACGGCAGCACGTTCTGCACCCGGCCGAGGTAGACGTTGCCGACCGCGCTGCTGGCGCTGGCTCGGGTCACGTAGTGCTCCACCAGGATGTCGTCCTCAAGGACGGCGATCTGGGTCCGGTCACCGGACTGGCGCACTGCCATCACCCGGTCCACCGCTTCACGGCGGGCCAGGAACTCGGCCTCGGTCAGGATGGGCGCGCGGCGCCGGCCGGTGTCGCGGTTGTCACGGCGGCGCTGACGCTTGGCTTCGAGCCTGGTCGAGCCCTTGACCCCGCGCACGCCGTCGTCATCGGCTGCGCCGCCCTTGTTCTCGCGCCCGGCGCCGGCAGAACGGCTGTCGCGCACGTGCACCACGGTGTTGGGCGGGTCGTCCTCGGACACGACGCCCTCGGCGCCGTCGGCGCCACTGGAGCGCCGGCGCCGGCGCCGGCGGCGGGCGCTGGCTGACAGAGCCGCCTCGGCGACCTCGTCAGCGTGGTCGGCCTCCGGCTCGTCCTCGTCCTCGTCCTCGACGGGCGTCTCGGCCTCGCCGCTGGCCTCGGAGGCGACATCGCCGGACCGGCTGCCGCGACCGCGCCGACCACGCCGCCGGCGGCGACGCGAGCCGTCGCCGGCCTCGTCATCGGCCTCGCCGGTGGGCTCGTCGGTGTCGACGTCGACATCTTCGGGTTCGAGATCAGCGTCGACGTCGGAGTACTCCGGCACCTCGTCGAGCAGCGCGTCGGGGTCGGTGTCGGACTCCGGCTCGGGTGCGACCTCCGGCTCGGCCTGGGCCCGCTTGCCGCCCCGTCGACGGCGAGGCGCCGCCGCTTCGGCGGGCGGCTGGAACAGCACCGCCGGGGCGGCCAGAGCCGGCGCAGCCGGCAACGCCTCGGGCGCCGGGACCTCGGCCGTGGAGTCCACCGGCTCCTGCTCTGCTGCCGCCTGAGCCGCGGCGGCGGCCTTGCTGACCCGCTTGCGGGGAGTCCTCTTGGGCGGTCCGGCGGCCGGCTGGGCCGCGGCTGACTCGGTCACCGCCGGATCGGCGGGCGCCGCTGCGCTTGCCGCCGGACCGGCAGCCGACGGCGCAGCCGCGCTGTCCGGCGCAGTGGTGCTGTCCGGCGCAGTGGTGCTGTCCGGCGCAGCCGAGCTGTCAGGCGAGGTGGTGCTGTCCGGCGCAGCCGCAGCCGCTCGACCGGTGGCTTTCTTGGCCGGCGCCTTGCGGGCCCGGGTGGCCTTCTTCGGCGCCACGGCCTCGGCCGGCGCCACGTCAGCCTGCTGCGGGGTGGCCTCCTGCGGGGCGGCGCTCGTCGGATCGCCTGCCGCCGGTCCTGCGGCAGGAGCCAGGACGGGGTCGGCTCCGGCGGCTGCCTCGCTGGGGCTGGTGGGGTCGGCCGCAGCCGGCGCCGCCTTCTTGGCGGCGGTCTTGCGTGGAGCGCGCTTGGCGGGGGCCTTGCGCGGGGCCTTCTTGGCTGCGGCCGGTTCGCCGGTCTGATCCTCGGTCGGGGTGTTGTCGATGGGCGTGTTGTCGAGCATCGCTCGGGCGCTCCTGTCTCACCACCGGGGCCGAAAAGTGCGGCTGTCGCCGTATTTCGGCCGCGCAGTGGCGGTATGGCGTCCCACCCGCAAGCGGAACGCAAAGTCTTCTTCTCACTCGTTCGCGGGAGCGAACGAGCGGCTCGTGCCACCCCTGCCCGCAGGTGCGGACAGAACGTTTGTCCAACCCGTCAACAGATCGCTGACGGCCTTTCAGTGCTCGTTAGCTGCTCGGCTGGCCGACAGCTCGGTACTGCACAACGGATCTGTCACCAGTCCCGCGTCATCGACCGGTCC
This sequence comes from Jatrophihabitans sp., assembly GCA_036399055.1. Classification (NCBI taxonomy): domain Bacteria; kingdom Bacillati; phylum Actinomycetota; class Actinomycetes; order Jatrophihabitantales; family Jatrophihabitantaceae; genus Jatrophihabitans; species Jatrophihabitans sp. The sequence continues at coordinate 29,105 of DASWNX010000008.1, read as the reverse complement.
CTGCGCCAGCCGGGTGGCCCGAGGGGGCTGCGACGGGGCGAAACCGGCGACGGCCCGCAAAGCGGTGAGCACATCGTCGGGACGAACCGTCGGGGTGACCTGACGGACGACCACCCTCAGTATCGCACGGGTGTCATTTTCGGGCTCCGCCGACACCTCGGCGGCTACGATCGGCGCCCGGGCATCCAGGCTGCGCAGGCCGTCCTTGGTCAGCCGGTCCACCAGCACCGACTCCCTCGCCAGCAGGTCCGCCACCGCGGCGGCGGCCACCGCCGGATCAGCTGCCAGCTCCAGCTGCCAGACCGATGCCTGCATGTGCTCGGCCAGCGACCCGGGACGGCAGTCTTCGACGTCGACCGCGCGCAGGATGTCCAGGCCGTCGGGCAACACCGCGTCCAGCGCCGCCCGGACGTCCTCGGGCTCACAGCGCCGGGCCAGCGCGATCTCCAGGTACTCCGCCTCTGAGCCCACGCCGGTCGGCGCCGCTCCGACGTAGCTGATCTTGGGGTGCGGGTGGAAGCCGGCCGAGTAGGCCATCGGGACCTCGGCCCGGCGCAGCGAGCGCTCGAAGGCACGGGCGAAGTCCCGGTGCGAGCAGAATCTCAGCCGCCCTCGCTTGGCGTACTGCAGCCGGATTCGCTGCACCGGCGCGACGTGCGCCGGGCCTTCGGGAAGCCTGCGCGCCACTGCGGGCTCAGCCTCGGACCGGCGAGGAGACGGCCGGCGACGGCGTGACCGGCGGCGCCGGATCCGCCGACCGGGCCAGCAGCGGGGTCTTGGCGACCAGCGGCAGCAACGTCTTGCCGGTGGGCCCGATCTGGATGTCGGTGCCCATGGTGGGGCAGACACCGCAGTCGAAGCAGGGCGTCCACCGGCAGTCGTCCTGCTCGTAGCCGGTCAGCGCGTCCTGCCAGTCGTCCCACAGCCATTGCTTGTCCAGGCCGGAGTCCAGGTGGTCCCAGGGCAGCACCTCGTCGGCGAAGCGCTCCCGGGTGGTGAAGAACTCGATCGACACGCCGACCGGTGACAGCGCCGCGTCGGCCGCGGCGATCCAGCGGGCGTAGGAGAAGTGCTCGCTCCAGCCGTCGAATCGCGCCCCGTCACGCCAGACCTGCTCGATGACCGCGCCGACCCGGCGGTCTCCGCGCGAGAGCAGTCCCTCGATCAACGAGGGCTGCCCGTCGTGATAGCGCATGCCGATGTTGCGGCCCAGCGAGCGGTCGGAGTTGATCGCCGCGCGCAGCTTGCGCAGCCGCTCGTCGATGACCTCGGGCGCGGCCTGCGCGGCCCACTGGAACGGGGTGTGCGGCTTGGGCACGAAGCCGCCGATGGAGACGGTGGCCTTGATGTCGCGCGAGCCAGTGGCCTGCCGGCCGGCCCGGATGACGTCCTGGGCCATGGTGGCGATCTCCAGGACGTCCTCGTCGGTCTCGGTCGGCAGCCCGCACATGAAGTAGAGCTTCACCTGGCGCCAGCCCTGGGAGTAGGCGGCGGTGACGGTGTTGATCAGATCCTGCTGGCTGACCATCTTGTTGATCACCCGGCGCAGCCGCTCGGACCCGCCCTCAGGGGCGAAGGTCAACCCCGAGCGCCGGCCGTTGCGCGAGAACTCGTTCGCCAGGTCGATGTTGAAGGCGTCGACCCGGGTGGAGGGCAGAGACAGCGAGACCTTCGAGTCGGCGTAGCGATCGGCCAGTTGCTTGGCCAGCGGCCCGATCTCGGAGTGGTCGGCGCTGGACAGCGAGAGCAGGCCGACCTCTTCGAAGCCGGTGGCGTTCAGGCCCGCCTCGACCATCTGGCCGATCCCCTGGACCGAGCGCTCCCGGACGGGGCGGGTGATCATGCCCGCCTGGCAGAACCGGCAACCACGGGTGCAGCCGCGGAAGATCTCCACCGACATCCGCTCGTGCACCGACTCGGCCATGGGCACCAGCGGCGTCTTGGGATAGGGCCAGGCGTCCAGGTCCATCACGGTGTGCTTGCTCACCCGGTCCGGGACGCGGTCGCGGTTGGGCCGCACCCAGGCCAGCTGGCCGGCATTCGGAGCGCCGTCGGCGGGGAAGTAGCCGACGTCGTAGAAGCGCGGGACGTACACCCCGCCGGTCTCGGCCAGCCGGGTCAGCAGCTCGTCCCGGCCGCCGGGTGACCCCTCGGCCTTGAAGGCTGCGATCACGTCGGTGATGGCCCCGACCACCTGCTCGCCGTCGCCGAGCACCGCCGCGTCGATGAACTGCGCGATCGGCTCGGGGTTGAACGCGGCGTGCCCGCCGGCGAGCACGATCGGGTGGCTGTCGTCTCGGTCAGCGGCGTGCAGCGGGATGCCGGCCAGGTCCAGCGCGGTCAGCATGTTGGTGTAGCCGAGCTCGGTGGAGAACGAGATGCCCAGCACGTCGAAGGCGCCGACCGGGCGGTGCCCGTCGACGGTGAACTGGGGTAACCCGTGCAGCTTCAGCAATCTCTCTAAATCCGGCCAGACCGCGTAGGTCCGCTCGGCCAGCGCGTCGGCCCGCTCGTTGAGCACCTCGTACAAGATCTGCACGCCCTGGTTGGGAAGGCCGACCTCGTAGGCGTCGGGGTACATCAACGCCCACCGGACGCTGGCGGCGTCCCAGTCCTTGGTGCGGGCGTTCAGCTCGCCGCCGACGTACTGAATCGGCTTGCTCACCTGGGTCAGCAGAGGCTCGAGTCGATCGAAGAGGGAATCGGCGTTGATGCTCACGGCCACTGATGCTACGGGGGCCGGTGGGCCTCACGCCCCACGTCGGCCTACTCGGCCGGTCCTCGCACCCGCCGGGCGGACGAGCCGGCGCGGCTCAGCCGGGATTTGCAGCCACTCCGGGCGGCGCGACGTCCGTGGCCGGCTCAGCGTCGACGGGCCCGATAGGCGGCCACGTTGGCGCGATTGCCGCAGGCGGCCCCGCAGAACCGGCGGGAACGGTTCTTGGACAGGTCGACGTAGACGTCCTCGCAGTCATCGCCGCCGCAGATCCGCAGCCGGCTGAGCTCGTCGATCCGGATCACGTCGGCCATCGCCATCGCGGCCTCGACGGCCATCCGGTCGGCCAGCGGCGCCTCTGGAGCGGTGGCATGCACGTGGTAGTCCCACTGATCGTGCTTGACCAGCTGCGGCAGCGCGTGGCGCTCACGCAGCACCTGGTTGACGATGTCCACCACGGCGTCCTTGTCGCCCGACCAGAAGCGGGCCAGGGTCGGTCGCAGCTCTCGCACCGCGGCCAGCTCCGCCGCGTCGCCGGCGCGGGGGCCCGACCACTGCCAGAGGCGGACCAGCTCCTCCAGCTCCTCAAGGGAGGTGAGCTCGTCCTGCCCACCCCGCCCGGTGTTCACCAGTCCCGCGGCAGCCGCCAGCGCCCGCTCTGTGTCATGGGCTAAAACCATGTTGACTCCTTACGGCTGCTCGACTAGCGTCGCAGGTAATGAGCATAATCCCGATTGCTCATTACAGACAAGCCTGACAGGGGCAGGCGCGCGTCAGCCCGCCGAGCCGCCCTCCCGTCGTGAACGAACGGACACGTTCCATGCAGATCGCAACCCGGCAGCGCGCTGGCCTCGGCACCGCGCTGCTGTCTGCTGCCGCCTTCGGCACCTCCGGCGCCTTCGCCACCGCTCTGATCGGCTCCGGCTGGTCGCCCGCGGCGGCGGTGACCGCACGCCTGCTGGTCGCCGCGGCCGTGCTGAGCATTCCGGCCCTGATCGTGCTTCGGGGCCGGTTCGGCGTGCTCGCGCGGGAGGGGCGCAGCATCACCGGTTACGGCGTGATAGCCATCGCGGTCGGGCAGCTGTGCTACTTCAACGCCGTGGCACGCCTGTCCGTGGGGGTCGCCCTGCTGCTGGAGTATCTCGGCATCCTGCTGGTCGTCGGCTGGCTCTGGCTACGGCACGGGCACCGCCCGCGGCGGCTGACAGTGGCCGGCGCCGCCGCCGCGATGGTCGGGCTGGCCCTGGTGCTGGATGTGACCGGCAGCCATCGCCTCGATCCGATCGGAGTGCTGTGGGGACTCGGCGCGGCGGTCGGGCTGGCGGTGTACTTCGTGGTGTCAGCGCGGGCCGACACCGCGCTGCCGCCCATCGCGATGGCCTGGGCCGGCATGGCGGTCGCCAGCCTGTGCCTGGTGGCGATCGGAGTCCTCGGGGTGCTGCCGATCCACGCCAACACCGCCGACGTGCAGTTGCTGCACCACCGGACGAGCTGGTTGGTGCCCGTTCTCGGGATCTCACTGGTGGCAGCGGTCTTCGCCTACGCCGCAGGCATCAAGGCCGCTCGCGCGCTCGGCGCGAAGCTCGCCTCATTCCTGGGCTTGAGCGAGGTGCTGTTCGCGGTGCTGTTCGCCTGGCTGCTGCTCGGCCAGTTGCCGGGCCTGCCGCAGATCGTCGGCGGCGTGTTCATCATCGCCGGGGTCGCCCTGGTGCAGTGGGACGAACTGCGCACAGCCGAGTCGAGCACAGCCGAGCCGAGCACAGCCGAGCCGAGCACGATCGAGTCGAGCACAGCCGAGCCGAGCACGATCGAGTCGAACGCATCCGCCGGAGCGGAGGCCAGCCTGGTCCGCCCGCTGGTCGCCGCCGCCGAGCCCGAGCGCGGCTAGCCGACCCGGACCAGGTTCAGCGGCGTGAACTGGTGACCGGGGAACAACCCGGTGACCGACCCGACCCCGAGCCGCTTCTGCGCCACCTCGCCGAGCACGTCGAAGGCGGCGTTGAGGGCCGGAACGTCGCCGCCGTCCAGCGTCGAGGCCGACAACGGCGTCCACTTGCCGTACACCGAGGCGCCGGCCAGGCCGCCGCCGAGCAGCCACACCAGGCTGCCGTGGCCGTGGTCGGTGCCGCCGTTGGCGTTCATCTGCACCCGCCGGCCGAACTCGGTCACCACCACCACGGTGACCCGCTTGCGCCGGACCGGGCCGAGGTCGGTGAGAAAGGCCGCCAGCGAGTTGGCCGCCGAGGTCAGGTGGCGGTCGAGCTGGTTGGCCTCGTCGGTGTGGGTGTCCCAGCCTCCGACGTCGACGGTGGCGACCTGCATGCCCACCTCGGCGCGCAACAGCGTGGCCAGGTCGGCCAGGGCCTTGGAGAAGTTCCCATTGGGATAGACCGCCCCGTTCTGCGCCCCGGCCTTGGCGCGCGCGGCAGCCGCGGTCTGCAGCGCCGCCAGGGTGGTGGGGACGTCCTCGCCCAGCGGGCCGGGCAGGCCCCGGTAGAGGGTCCGGATGGCCGCCTCGCTCTGGGGCGCGACGCCGCTCCAGCCCGGGAAGCTGAAGTTCTTCAACGAGCTCATCACCAGCTTGCGCTGGTTGCCGGTCAGCGCGGCCGGCAGCGCCGAGCCCTGGGTGACCGCTCGGAAGGTGGTGCCCGGGCCCAGTTGCTGCAGGGCCCGGTCCAGCCAGCCGGTGGTCGCGGTGTCCGAGCCCCGCTCCAGGCACTGCTGGGCCTGGAAGTGGCTGCGGGTGATCCCGGCGGCCGACACGGCCGGAACGAAGGCCAGCTCGCCGGAGTTCCAGAACGGCAGCAGCGGGTTGAGCGCGGCGTTCAGCCCCCAGCCGGGGGCGCCCGGCAGCGCGGACATGCTCGTCGCGGCCGGCACCAGGTTGGCGCGCACGGTGCGCAGGTAGTCCACCCCGAGCTCTGACGAGGCCGGAACCAGGATCCGCAGCCCGTCGGCGGCGCCGCGCAGGAAGATCGTGACCAGGGTGTTTCCGTTGCTGAGCCCGGACGCGGCGTAGGCGGCCTTGGTGGTGACCAGCTGACTGCCCAGGGCGGCGACGCCGACCATGCCGGCGCCGGCCAGGAAGCTGCGCCGGGTCCAGCCGCGCTCCCAGCCGGCGTCCTGGGCGGCCAACTCGGCGCTGACCTGCTCAGCCTTGCGCACCAGCAGTCGCTCGGCGCCGGGCGGCTCGGGCTCGATCATGACGTCCTCTCGGGGGCTGAAGGTCGCGCCGGTGGTGGACCCGGCGTCTTCGGGTGGGGCGACGGGGCTCGCGCTCATCGCAGCGCGTGCTGGGGCGCGTCGAGGATCAACGGGATCAGGTGCGGCAGGTGCCACCGCAACCGGGAGTCCGCGAGCGGGGTGCTCGCCGGCTCCTCCAGAAAGGTCTGCAGCGCCTGCGCGTGGGCGGCCGGGAACCGGCTGCCGGTGAGCCGCCCGCACAGCTGGGTGATGGCCTCGCCGCTGGTCCTGGGCTTGACCGCGCCATACAGCGAGACGGGGTCGAACGCGGCGAAGCCGCCGTACCAGCTCTGGGCCAGGCCGCGGTGATAGGACCACAGGTTCAGCAACGAGCCGGAGGAGCGCCAGGCGCTGGCCACGTCCGGATAGCCGTTGGGCGCGGCCCAGTCCAGCGGCACCTGGCCGACCGAAGAGCTCATCCAGTGCAGGCTCTCCAGCGACTTGCTCAGGTCTCCCGGCCCCACGCCCAGGGCCCGGACGGTCGCGATCAGGTTCTCGGCGGGCCGGCGCACCTTGGCGCCGCGGCTGGCCCAGAACTCGGTCGAGCGCAGGATCGCCGCCAGCATCGGCGCGATCTGGGTGCCGGTCCGCAGGTAGATCCTGGCCAGCTCGGCGACCAGGGTCGGCGACGGGTTGTCCGAGACGTAGTGGACGCACAATTTCTGGGCCAGCCGCTGGGCGGTCGCCGGGTGGTAGGCCAGGTAGCGCAGGAAGGCCTCGCCGGCCGCCTCGCCGCCGTCGGCCGAGTCGTTGGGATGGCTGAAGCCCAGCACCTTGATCGGGCCGACCCAGTGCCGCTCGGGCTTGTAGAGGTAGTTGTAGTCGTCATCCACCGACCGGCCGGTCAGGATCCGGGCGGAGTTCTGCACGTCGGCCTCGGTGTAGCCGGCGCCGATGCCCACGGTGTGCAGTTCCAGCAGCTCACGGCCGTAGTTCTCGTTGACCGCCTTCTTGGTGGACGAGGCCAGGCTCAGGTACTTCAGCATCGCGGGGTTGCGGGCCGAGGCGAGCAGCATGCCGGCGTAGCTGCCCAGGGCATGGCGGCGGATCACGTCGCGGTCCATGGTGTGCCGGCTGCTCCAGACGCCGTCACTGTGGTTGGCCACGTTGAGGTGGTTGGCGAAGAAGTCGGCGACGGTCTCATACACCTGGCCCCGGCTCCACGCCTGCAGGCCCAGGGTCACCCGGGTCAGCTGGTCCATCGCCTCCCAGCCGTACTCGTTTCCGTTGCCCTTGAGCCAGGCCCGGACCTCGGCGGGGCTCTTGGACAGCAACGGTCCCTGCGCGGCGACCCCGGCATGCCCGGCGTAGCCCGCGCCGGCGCCCCGGCTGAAGGCCACCTGGTACTGCCACCAGCCGTCCAGGCCGTAGCGGACCAGGTCCGCGCGGGTCTTGCTCTCGATGCCGAAGCCGAAGCGGGACATCAACAACGACGCCGGGTCCCAGACCAGCGGCGCGCGGCTGGTGCGGGGTGTGTTCCGCAGCGCGGCCGCGATGTTCGGCCAGAACGTGGTAGCCACCGACTTGTCTCACTCTCCGTAACAGCAATCTTACAGAGAGTGAATCATGTGAAGCTGTCGTGAGATAGCGAAACGGAAAAAGTAGTCAGGACGCCGATCGCCGGTGGATGGCCTGGAGCAGCCCGAGCGCCAGAGCCTGGGCGAACATCGACGAGCCCCCGTAGGAGACGAACGGCAGCGGCAGCCCGGTCACCGGGGTGAGCCCGAGGTTCATGCCCATGTTCTGAAACGCCTGGAAGCCGAGCCAGCAGACGATCCCGGCGGCCACCAGCCGGGCGCTGCCGACCGCCGCCATCGCGATCCGCAGGCCGCGCCAGAGCAGCACTGCGAACAGCCCGATGATCAGCGCCGAGCCGGCGAAGCCCAACTCCTCGCCGGCCACCGAGTAGACGAAGTCGGTCTGCTGCTCGGGCACGAAGGCGCCGCGGGTCTGCGCGCCCTGGAACAGCCCCTGGCCGAACAGCCCGCCGTGCGCGATCGCGATGTGCGCCTGGTTGATGTTGTAGGCCACGCCCTGGGGGTCATGGCCCGGATGGGTGAAGGCGGCGAACCTGGCCAGCTGGTAGTCGGCCAGCACGCCGGTCTGGATGGCCAGCACCGCCGCCAGCACTCCTGCCACCAGCAGCGCGCTCAACCAGCGGAGCCGGACGCCGGCCGCGACCAGCACCCCGAAGCCGGCTGCCACCAGCACCAGGGCCGAGCCGAGGTCCGGCTGCAGCATGATCAGCGCCAGCGGCAGGGCAAGCAGCCCCAACCCCATCGCCAGCTCGCTGATGCTCGGCGGGACGTCAGGCGGCCGCCGGGCGGCGCTCTGGCCGAACAGCACCGCCAGCGCCGCGACCACGCCCAGCTTGGCGAACTCGGCCGGTTGCACCTCGAAGCCGCCGCCCAGCACGATCCAGGCGTGGGCGCCGTTGATGGTGGAGCCGATCACGAAGACCGCCAGCAGGCCGATGATGCTGGCCAGGTAGAGCAGCGGGCCGATCAGCCGCAGCACTCGCGAGTCCACCCGCGCCGCGCAGAACAGCAGCACCACGCCCAGGGCGGTGTTGAGCAGATGCTTGGCCAGGTAGGTCTGCGGATTGGCGCCGGCCAGCTGCAAGCGGGTGCGGGTGGCCGACCAGACCAGCAACGCGCCGATCAGGCACAGCAGCAGGGCGGCGGCCAACAGCACGAAGTCATAGGAGCGCAGCCGGCGAGAATCGGCCATCGCCCGCAGCGGCCACCGGGCCGGCACCACCAGCCCGGTCATCGGCTGTCGGTCCGGCGCGCTGAGACGGTGCTCGAGCTGCTCGGCGTGGGCAGCGGGCCAGGCGGCGCCGAGGTGCTCGGCGTCCCGGCCGGCCGGGCCGGCGAGCTGGCTGCCGGCACGCTGCTCCCGGCCGGAGTCGCTGAGGCAGTGGCCGAGGCGGTCGGCGTTGCCGAGGCAGTCGGCGTCGCCGAGGCAGTCGCCGTTGCCGAGGCGCCGCCGGTGCCGCCGATGACCGGCAGGCCCGGCGCCGAGCGGGCCACCGGCGTCCGGACCGTCACCTTCGGCAGCTTGCCGGCCGGCGCGCCCCCGGGCAGGACCGGCGGGGAGTACGCGCCCAGCAGTCCCTCATAGACCTTGCGGACCATCGGCCCTGCCACCGAGCCACCGGTGCCGGCCTGCTCGACCATGCCGATCACCACGAACCTGGCGTCGCTGGACGGGGCGCCGGGCTGCATCGGGCCCCATGACGCCATCCACGAGGTGTCCTGCTTTCCGTACACCTCGGCGGTGCCGGTCTTGGCCCCGATCAGGGTCTTGATCGGGGAGCCGTCGAAGGCCAGCGCCCCGGACACCGAGTGGCTGTCCTCGAAGTGCAGCGAGTCAGCGATGAAGCTCAGCACCTGCTTGTCGACCGGCACCTTGCGGATCACCTTGGGGGTGATGGTGCGGACGGTCTTGCCGGCGGCGTCGACCACGCCCCAGCCCAGCGTCGGGGCGAACAGCTTGCCGCCGTTGAGCATCGCCGAGTACGCCGCCGCCAGCTGCAGCGGCGACATGGAGGTGTCGCCCTGGCCGATCGAGGTGTCGGCGTTGTTGCCGGCGAAGAACCGCCAGCCGTCGGTGCAGTTCTCCGACGCGAGCTGGGTGAGGTAGGCGCGGTCAGCGGGGTTGGCCACGTCCGGATAACCCTTCTCGGCCGCGGCGCAGTAGTCGGCCTTGTGGGCCTGCCAGCTGGCCAACCGGCTGGCTCGGCTGCCGATCGAGCCGCTGGCCTGCTCGTCGGCAGGCAGGTCGATGCCCGGCGCGTGCGCCACCCCGAACGCCCGGGCCATCGCCTGCAGCTGCTCCAGCGGCTTCTCACCCCGCTCGACCCGGGCCTGGTCGGCCTGCCACTCGGCGACCGCCGGGGCGTAGAAGTAGGTGTCACAGGAGACCTGCAGCGCGAATCTGAGGTCGATCAGGCCGTAGGCATGAGACTCGAAGTTGGTCTTGGTGCGCCCGTCGACGTCCAACGAGCCCGGGCACGGGTACTGGCCGTCCAGGGTGACCGCGCCGGTGCTGACGTTGTCGGCGGCGCTGATCAGCTTGAACGTCGAACCAGGGGCGTACGCCCCGGCGATGGCACGCCCGACCAGCGGGTCACCGGCCGTCGGCGCGGTCAGCTTGGCGTAGTCGGCGACCGAGATCCCACCGACGAACGCGGCGGGGTCATAGCTCGGGTAGCTGGCGGCGGCGATCACCCGGCCCGTGTGCGGGTCCATCACCACCAGCGCGCCCGAGGGCGCCGCATTTCCCTTGGCGCGCGAGGCGGCGATCTGCTCGGCCAGCGACTTCTCGGCCAGGGCCTGCACGTCGGCGTCCAGACTGGTCACCAGGGTGTCGCCGGGCCGGGCGGCGATCGTGGCGCCCTGGCTGACCGCCTCGCCGCGCGGGTCCAGCCGCACCCGCTGCTCGCCATTGACGCCGCGCAGCACGGAGTCATAGGACTCCTCCAGCCCGCTGCGCCCGATCGTGTCGGCGTCGACCAGCGCCTTGTTCGCCTTCTGGTCCGAGGGCCCGACAGCGCCGGTGTAGCCGAGCAGGTGCGCGGCCAGGCTGCCGCCGGGATAGTGCAGGACGGTCTGGGTGCTGACCTTGACGCCGGGGAACTTCTCGGCGTGCTCGGACACCGCCAGCACCACCGAGGGATCCACCCCGGTCGCCACCGGGACCGGTTGGTAGGGCTGGCCGGTCCAGCACGGCGCCGGAACCCGCACGCCGCACGGGGTGATGGCCCGCCGCAGGTCCGCGGCGGTGGTCGAGAGCACTGGGGCCAGCCGGGCCAGCACCGCGGCGCCGTGGTCGTCCTGCTGATCCAGCGCCGAGCGGTCCACCGTCAGCACATGGGTGTTGCGGTTGCCGACCAGCACCCGGCCCCGGGAATCGAGGATCTCACCGCGCGGAGCCGGCACCACGATCGCGCCGAGGTGGGTGAGGGCGGCCGACTGCAGTGGCTTGTTCGGGTCCAGCAACTGCACGAAGGCCAGCCGGGCCAGCAGGGTGAGCAGCAGCGAGACGATCAGCAGCCGCAGCACCGACAGCCGGGCGCGGTGCGAGCCCAGTCGCGGGTCAGCCGAGCGCATCGGCGTTGCCGATCAACCGTGCCGTCGGGCGGGGCGAGCGGATCCCCTGCGCGAGCAGCAGACTGCGCACCAGCGGCGCCACCAGCAGGCCCAGCAGCGCATCGGTCAGCCCGACCGGGATCAGGTAGGTCAGCGCCAGCACCGCGGTCGCGGCGTGCGAGCCGAGGATGGCCAGCACCAGCCCCACCACGCCGGAGGTGGCAGCGCCCAGCAGGGCGGCCAACGCGGCCACCCCACGGGTGCCATAGCCACGCTGGGTGGCCAGGCCGCCCAGCATCCCGGCGACGAGCCCGGCCGCCAGCCAGCACAGCGCCTGGACGCCGGCCGGGTGATCTGAGCCCAGGTCGGCCAGCAGGCCGGTGGCGAACCCGAGCGCCATTCCTATGCCGGGTCCGGCGTAGATGCCGACCACGATCACCAGCAGCGCCGGCAGCGAGACCGGCACCGGAAAGGTCAGCGGGCCCAGCAGGCTGGCTTGCAGCAGCAGCGCGGTGATCACCCCGGCGACCGCCGAGGCGATCCGCGACCCGGTCACCGGTCGCTGCCCGGTTCCAGCGCCTGACGCGCGACGCCCCGAGGCTCCTGCAGGATGATGCCGACCAGATCAAGGCCGGACTGGCCGGCGGCCGGGCGCACCCGTGCCGACACCGCGCCGTCGGCGCCGGTGGTCACCGAGGTCACCACGCCGACCTCGACGCCGGAGGCGTAGGTGGTCTTGCCGGCCGGCCCGGTGACCAATCGGTCCCCGACCCGGACGTCCACCCGGTCCTCCAGGGCGCGGGCGCTGAGCGTGCCGCTGCCGGCGCCGGTGGCCAGCAGCAGCGCTCCGGAGCGGACGTCGCGCACTCCCACCCCGGACGTCGGGTCCGCGGCCAGCAGGACCACCGAGGTGGTGCTGTGCACCGCCACCACCCGGCCGACCAGGCCCAGGCCGTCGGTCACCGTCTGACCGGCCTGCACGTGCTCGCGGCTGCCGACGTCGACCGTGACACTCCACTGGAAACCCGCGCCCGGCCCGGTGGCGATCACCCGGGCCGGCATCAGCCGCCAGTCGGCGGTGTCGGCCTGCAGTCGCAGGACTCGCAGCTGCCTGGCGGTGGCCTCGTCGGCGGCCGTAGCCGCCAGCTGCCGCTGCAGCTGGGCGTTGCGCTGCTTGAGCTGCGCTATCTCACGGCGGTTGCCGCCGACGTTGGGCACGCCCTGCACAAAGCGCCGGACGGGACCGAGCACCGCGTCGGTGCCCCGGTAGAGCGAGCCGAGGGCGCCGGTGGTCCCGCCCCTGGCGCCGCTCAGCGAGCCGCCTGCGAAGTCGAAGCTGATGAACAGCAAGGCGAGCACCGTGAGCAGCACGGCAGACAGTTGCTGGCGTCGGGTGAGCCTGCGCATGACCTATCGCCCTCTAACCCTGCCGGCTCAGCCGCTCAACGCGTCGGCACCGGTGAACCGCGGCGCTTGTCGACAGCGGCGCGCTCAACGGCGGTGTCCGGCGACGACGACCTTGTGCAGCGTCTCGAACTGCTCGACGACGGTGGCGGTGCCGAGCACCACCGAGTCCAGGGGCCGGTCGGCGACCAGCACCGGAATGCCTATCTCGTGCTGGAGCCGGGCATCCAGGCCACGCAGCAGCGCGCCGCCGCCGGTCAGCACGATGCCACGGGTGACCAGGTCCCCGGCCAGTTCCGGCGGGCAACGGTCCAGGGTGGCCCGGACGGCCGCCACTATCCGGTTGATCGGCGCGCTCATGGCGTGGCGCAACTCCTCCGCCGACACCGCGACGTTGCGCGGCAGGCCGGTCGCCACGTCCCGGCCGCGGATCTCGGCTCGCACCGGGCCGGCTATCGGAAAGGCCGAGCCGATCGAGATCTTGAGCTCCTCGGCGGTCCGCTCGCCGATCAGCATGGAGAACTCCGAGCGGATGTGATCGACGATCGCCCGGTCGAGGGCGTCGCCGGCCACTCGGAGGCTGGTGCTGGACACGATTCCGGCGAGGGCGATGATGGCGACCTCGGTGGTGCCGCCGCCGATGTCGATCACCATCGAGCCGGACGCCTGGCTGACGGGCAGGCCGGCGCCGATCGCGGCGGCCATCGGCTCGGAGATGATGTGCACCCGCCGGGCGCCGGCCGCGTAGGCAGACTCGCTGACCGCCCGCTGCTCCACCGAGGTGATCCCGCTAGGGACGCACACCACGACCCGGGGTCCGGCGAAGGCCCGCCGGCCGATCACCTTGCGGACGAAGTAACGCAGCATCTCGGCGGTGATGTCGTAGTCGGCGATCACGCCGTCCTGCAGCGGCCGCACGGCTCGGATGTGACCCGGTGTCCGGCCGATCATCCGCTTGGCTTCGGCGCCGACGGCGACCACCGCCCTGGTGGTGGTGTCGATCGCCACCACCGACGGCTCGTTGAGCATGATGCCGCGACCGCGTGCGTAGACAAGGGTGTTCGCGGTTCCCAGGTCTACTGCGAGGTCACCGCCGAGCAGGTCGCCGCCCAGCAGCGACATCGGGGTGAATGCCATGGGAACCCTCGTTTATGGTGCGCCGCCGGATGAAACCGGTGTTACTGATGTGAATGAACGTCCCGATCGTAGGGGCGCGGCTCGGCTATCGGCCGTTGCGACTCGCCCGTGCAGACAATGGAAAACGGTCATACCGCAGATCGCCCGGGCGGCGTCTGGGCCGGCGCGGCTGATCGCGCCCCACAGACGCCGGCGCGCGGCGCCTAGAACGCAGAACAGGCGAGAAACTAAGGGCTTTCTCAGCTGAGGCTGTCGCCGAACCAGAGCGCGACCTCGCGCTCGGCGGAAACGGGTGAGTCCGAGCCGTGCACCAGGTTCTGCTGCACCTTCGAGCCCCAGTCCCGGCCGAGGTCACCGCGGATGGTGCCCGGCGCCGCCACGCTCGGATCGGTGGCGCCGGCCAGCGACCGGAAGCCCTCGATGACCCGCTGGCCCTCGGCCACCACCGCCACCACCGGACCGGAGGACATGAACTCCACCAGCGGCTGGTAGAACGGCTTTCCCACGTGCTCGGCGTAGTGCTGGGCCAGCAACTCCGCATCGGCCAAGCGCTGCCGCAACGCCACGATCCGGTAGCCCTTGGCCTCTATCCGGGCCAGGATCACGCCGGTCAGGTTGCGGGCCACCCCGTCCGGCTTGACCAGGATCAGGGTTCGCTCCACGGCTGCGTCAGTCACCGCGCCAGCCTATCGCCCTTCAGGAACGCCCCATCAGCAGACTCAGCAACGCCCCGTCAGGAGACCAGCATCCGCCAACCGCGTCGTGTTCCCAGCCAGATTCGCCTGGTGCGCAAGAGGTAGAGCCACAGCAGCAGGAAGATCACCACCACCACAGCCAGCGCCGGGATGAGCAGGATGGTGGAGGCCAGGACGAGCTGCAGGACCGAGCCCAGAGCGATTCCCCACGGCCGGGCAAGCAGGAACGCGCAGCCCACCAGCACCACTGCCAGCCCGACCAGCAGCAGCGTCTTGGTCGTCGACACCCCTTCCGGGGTCTGGGCGATGCCGCGCGGCACCAGCAGCACCACGAAAGCCTCCAGGCACAGCAACGCCGCCAGCCCGCCGCGAGTCGCCCGGTTCGCCCTGTGCAACCGCTGGGCTTCGTGCTCGGCCGCCGCGTCCGTGACCTCCTGCTGACCGGCCTCGATCGGATCCTCCTGCCGGTCAGCGGCCTGGCCCTCGGGCCGGCTCATCCTCGGGCCTCGCCGAGCAACATGCGGGCCTCGCCCGCGGTCACCACCGAACCAGTCACCAGTACTCCCGCTCCCGCCAGCACTCCGTCAGCATTATCCTCGGCCAACCGCACCGCGGTCTCGATCGCATCGTCCATGCGCGGCTCGACGGTAACCCGGTCAGCGCCGAACACGTCGACGGCGACGGCCGCCAGCGCGTCGGCGGGAACCGCCCGGCTCGAGGAGTTCTGGGCGATCACCACCTCGTCCAAGACCGGCTCCAGGATCTCCAGCGCGCTGCGGACGTCCTTGCCCTCCAGCATCGCGACCACCCCGATCAGCTGCCGGAAGTCAAAGCTCTCGGCCAGCGCCTCGACCGTGGCACGCATCCCGGCCGGGTTATGGCTGGAGTCGACCAGGACGGTGGGCGCCGAGCGCAGCGCCTCCAACCGTCCCGGCGAGCGGACCGCGGCGAAGGCGGCTCGCACGATGTCGGCATCGAGCGGCCCGGACTCCGCGCCGGCGCCGAAGAACGCCTCGACCGCGGCCAGGGCGCAGGCGGCGTTCTGGGCCTGGTAGGCGCCGTGCAGCGGCAGAAAGACCTCGTCATAGACACCGCCCAGGCCCTGGATCCGCATCACCTGACCACCCACCGCCAGCCGGCGCTCCAGCACCCCGAACTCCAACCCCTCGCGGGCCACCGCGGCGCCGACCTCGGTGGCCCGGCGGATCAGCTCGGCGGCCGCCTCGATGGGCTGCGCGGCCAGGATCGCCGAGGCGCCGGCGGTGATGATGCCGGCCTTCTCGGTCGCGATCTCGGCCACCGTCTCACCCAGCAGCTCGGTGTGGTCCAGCCCGATCGGGGTGATCACCGCGACCCCGGCGTCCAGGACGTTGGTGGCGTCCCAGGCGCCGCCCAGCCCCACCTCGACCACCGCGACGTCGACCGGGGCGTCGGCGAAGATCGCCAGCGCCAGGCCGGTGACCGCCTCGAAAAAGGTCATCTTCACGTCCGAGGCGTCGTCCACCATCTCCAGATACGGCTCGATCTCGGAGTAGGCGTCGGCGAAGACCCCGTCGGCGACCGGCTCGCCGTCGAGCACGATCCGCTCGGTCATGTGGGACAGGTGCGGGCTGGTGTAGCGGCCGGTGCGCAGGCCGAACCCGCGCAGCAGCTCATCGACCATCCGGGCCGTCGAGGTCTTGCCGTTCGTGCCGGTCAGGTGGATCGCCCGGTAGCTGCGCTGGGGCTGGCCCAGGATGTCCATCAGCCGGTCGATCCGATGCCGGGACGGCCCGATCTTGGACTCGCCCCAGCGGGCCAGCAAGCGGGCCTCGACGTCCTGGCGGCGTTGGCGGTCGAGCTGCCTGCTGGTCGAGTCGGCAGCGGTCATGACTGCGGCAACCGGGTCAGCGCCTCGTCGATGCGTGCCAGGTCAGCCGCCGCGGCGGCGTTGCGAGCTCGGACCGACTCCACCACCGCGGGTTTGGCGTTGGCCAGGAAGGCGTCGTTGCCGAGCTTCTTGCCGGTCTGCTCCAGCTCCTTGCTGGCCACGCCCCGGTCCCGGCTCAGCCTGGCCCGCTCGGCCACGACGTCCACCGCGGTGGACAGGTCCAGTTCGACCACGGCGCCGTCGGAGAGCCCGAGCGTCGCGGTGGCCGTGAAGCCCTCGGCCGGCTCGGCCAGCCGCAGCAGCCTGCGGATCTGCGGCTCGTACCGGCTGACACCGGAGAACCGGGCCGGAACCCGAAGCGAGGGCTTGACGCCCTGCGCGCTCAGGAACTGCCGGATCAGCACCACCCTGGCCTGTAACTGCAGGACGTCGTCCTCGGCGGCCTTGTCCAACCTCGAGTCCTGGCAGCGCGGCCAGGCGGCGATGACGAGCGACTCGCCGCCGGTCAGCGCCGTCCACAGCGACTCGGTGACGAAGGGCGTCAGCGGGTGCAGCAGCCGCAGCAGGCCGTCGAGCACCTCCCCGAGCACCCGCCGGGTCACCGGGGCGCCGGCCTCGTCGGCCAGGGACACCTTGGCCAGTTCCAGGTACCAGTCACACACCTCGTCCCAGGCGAAGTGGTAGAGCAGGTCGGCGATCTTGGCGAACTCGTAGTCGGCGTAGTAGCCGTCCACTTCGGCGATCACCCGGTTCAACCGGGAGATGATCCACGCGTCGGCGCCGGTGAGCCCGGTCGGCAGCTCGCCCTCGGTGGTGGCGCCGTTGAGCAGCGCGAAGCGGGTGGCGTTCCACAGCTTGTTGCAGAAGTTGCGGGCGCCGGAGATGTTGTCCTCCGACACCGGCACGTCCGCCCCTGGGTTGGCGCCCCAGGCGAAGGTGAACCGGAGCGCGTCGGTGCCGTAGGCGTCCATCCAGGCCAGCGGGTCCACCGAGTTGCCCTTGGACTTCGACATCTTCTTGCCGAACTGGTCGCGGACCATGCCGTGCAGCATGATCGTCTTGAAGGGGACTGCTGCTTCCGGACCGTGCTCCTCCATGGCGTACAGGCCGAACATCATCATCCGGACCACCCAGAAGAACAAGATGTCGTAGCCGGTGACCAGCACGGTGGTCGGATAGAACTTGGCCAGATCGGCGGTGCGCTCGGGCCAGCCCAGAGTGGAGAACGGCCACAGGCCCGAGGAGAACCAGGTGTCGAGCACGTCGGGGTCCTGCCGCCAGCCCGGGCCGGTCGGTGGCGCCTCGTCCGGGCCGAGGCAGCGCACCTCGCCGTCGGGGCCGTACCAGACCGGTATCCGATGCCCCCACCAGAGCTGGCGGCTGATGCACCAGTCGTGCAGGTTGTCGGTCCAGCCGAAGTAGCGGGCGGCCATCTCCGGCGGGCTGATCTGGACCCGGCCGTCGCGCACCGCGTCCCCGGCGGCCTTGGCCAGCGGCTCCACCTTGACGAACCACTGCAGTGACAGCCGCGGCTCGATCGGCTCACCAGAGCGCTCGGAGTGGCCCACCGAGTGCAGGTAAGGCCGCCGCTCGGCGGCGATCCGGCCCTGCTCGCGCAGCCGTTCCCGCACCGCCACCCGCGCGGCGAAGCGGTCCATCCCGTCGAACTCGGTGCCGGTGGCCTCGATCCGGCCCTGCTCGTCCAGGACCGAGATCATCGCCAGCCCGTGCCGCCGGCCGATCTCGAAGTCATTCGGGTCGTGCGCCGGGGTCACCTTCACCGCTCCGGTGCCGAACTCGGGATCGACGTGCTCGTCGGCGATGACCGGGATCATGCGGCCGGTCAGCGGCAGCTCGATCAGGGCGCCGATCAAGTGGCGGTAGCGCTCGTCGGCCGGGTGCACGGCCACCGCGGTGTCGCCCAGCATGGTCTCGACCCGCGTGGTCGCCACCACGATCGAGGGCCCGGAGCCGTCGAGTGAGCCGTAGGTCATCGACACGAGCTCGCCCTGGACCTCGCGGTGGTCCACCTCGGCGTCCGACAGCACCGAGCCCAGCACCGGCGACCAGTTCACCAGCCGCTCGGCGCGGTAGATCAGGCCGTCGTCATAGAGCCGCTTGAACATGGTGGTCACGGCCCGGCACAGGCCCTCGTCCATGGTGAACCGCTCACGGGACCAGTCGACGCTGTCGCCGAGCCGTCGCATCTGGGCCAGGATCGCGCCGCCGTGCTGCTCCTTCCAGCGCCAGACCCGCTCGATGAAGGCGTCGCGGCCCAGTTCCCGGCGGCTGGTCCCCTCCTCGGCCAGGGCCCGTTCGACCAGGGCGTGCACCGCGATGCTGGCGTGGTCCATGCCCGGCAACCACAGCGTCTCCATGCCCTGCATCCGGGCTCGGCGGGTGAGGGCGTCCATCAGGGTGTGCTCGAAGGCATGCCCGACATGCAGGCTGCCGGTGACGTTCGGCGGCGGGATGACGATGGTGAACGGCGGCTTGTCGGACCCGGCGTCAGCGGTGAAGTAGCCGCGCTGCACCCAGCGCTCGTACAGCGGCGCCTCCACCGAGGCCGGGACGTACTGGCTCGGCAGCTCGGCGCCGGACGGCTGGATCTGCTGGCCGGCGGGCGGCGGCACGGTGTCGGTCACCCTTGAATCCTACGGATGCCGGGAAAGACCAGTGCCGTTGCGGGCAGCCCTCTGCTCAGACCAGGGGGTCGGGCGCCCCTCAGAACTGGGCGAACGCCAGCCCGACCAGCTCGCCGAACAACTCCTCCGGGTCACAGCGCAGACCGTGGGAGCCAAACCACGCGCAGACGTTGCGGCAGTCCCGCTGCAGGTACTGCATCCCGTTGGGATTGGACACCACGTCGACCACCTGCGGCAGGTCGATCAGCACCACCCGGCCGTCGTCGACGAGCAGGTTGTAGGCCGACAGGTCGCCGTGCGCCTGCCCGTTGGCCGCCAGCCCCCGCATCGCGTCGGCGATCTGAGCGAAGTAGCCGGCCAGCTCCGCGGGAGTGGCCCTGACCTGAGCCAGCCGAGGGGCGGCCACCCGGCCACTGCCGATGAACTCCATCAGGATCTCGGTGCCGTCCACCTGCACCGGATAAGGCACCGGCACTCCGAGCGACCAGAGCTGGCACAGCGCCTGGAACTCGGCCAGGGCCCACTGCCCGGCAAGCACCTGCACCCCGTACCGGCTGCGTGCCTGCATGGCTCGCTGGTCGCGGCTGCGGCGCACGGTGCGGCCCTCCAGGTACCCCCCGTCACGATGGAAGGTGCGGTGCTCGCGGTCGCGGTAGCGCTTGGCCGCGAGCAACGAGACCTGATCGGCGTTGCCCGGCACGGCACGCTCGATCAGGAACACATCGGCTTCTTTGCCGGTTTTCAGCACGCCGAGCTCGGTGTCGATGGCGGCATCGGAGGTGATCACCCAGGACGGCCTGGGATGCGGTCCGCGGGCGCCCTTGACGACCGAGGACCAGGTGGACCAGCGCTGGTCCTCACCCGGCTCATCGACGGGCTGGAAGTCGAAGGGTGGGGCGGCGGCGCTGGCGGTGGGCGGGGCCGGCTGCGCGAGAGTGGACGCAGCGGCGATGACTGGAAGACGAGCGGGGTCAGACGACAACGAAGTGGCTCCTCGAAAGGCGAGGCAGCCGGAGCAGGCCAGTGGCCTAGCGGGATGCCTCGAAGACGACAGGGGACGCGGAAAGCCCCAGGACCGGGATAGACATTTCGACGCCTCCTTCATTCGAGAACGAGCGGATCTGACGTCCGCATGACGCCATGACTATGACGCAGCCGGGCGCGGCGAGCAACTGATTTTTAGCCGGACTCGCGCAGAGGAACCGAACGAGCCGGACGGCAAGGCGGGCAACGCCAGCCTCAGGCGGACTTCTCCTGCGGCGGAGCCGGCATCTCGGCCCGGGGAACCAGGGTCGGGTAGACGTGCTCAAGCACGGTCTCGGCGGTGATGACGACCTTGGCGACGTCCTCGCGAGAGGGCACCTCGTACATCACCGACAGCAGCACCTCTTCCATGATCGCGCGCAGGCCCCGGGCGCCGGTCCCCCGCTTGACCGCTTGGTCGGCGATGGCCTCCAGAGCGTCCTCGGCGAACTCAAGCTCGACGCCGTCCAGCTCGAACAGTCGGGCGTACTGCTTGACCAGGGCGTTCTTGGGCTCGGTGAGGATCTCGATCAGGGCGGCCCGGTCCAGGGGGCGGACGGTGGTGATCACCGGAAGCCGTCCGATGAACTCGGGGATCAGCCCGAACTTCATCAGGTCCTCGGGCATCACCTCGGCGAAGCCGTCCCGGGTGTCGATCTCGAACTTGGTCTTGAGCTCGGCGCCGAAGCCCAGGCCCTTCTTGCCCACCCGGCCTTCGATGATCTTGTCCAGACCGGCGAAGGCGCCACCCACGATGAACAGCACGTTGGTGGTGTCGATCTGGATGAACTCCTGGTGGGGGTGCTTGCGCCCGCCCTGCGGCGGGACCGCGGCCGAGGTGCCCTCCAGGATCTTGAGCAGCGCCTGCTGCACGCCCTCGCCCGAGACGTCACGGGTGATCGACGGGTTCTCCGACTTGCGGGCGATCTTGTCGACCTCGTCGATGTAGATGATCCCGGTCTCGGCCCGCTTGACGTCGTAGTCGGCGGCTTGGATCAGCTTGAGCAGGATGTTCTCGACGTCTTCGCCGACGTAGCCGGCCTCGGTCAGCGCGGTCGCGTCGGCGATCGCGAACGGGACGTTGAGCATCCGCGCCAGGGTCTGGGCCAGCAGCGTCTTGCCCGAGCCGGTCGGGCCGAGCAGCAGGATGTTGGACTTGGCCAGCTCGACGTTGGACTCCGAGCGCTTGCCGGTGGTCTCACCGCCGGCCTGGACGCGCTTGTAGTGGTTGTAGACAGCCACCGCCAAGGTGCGCTTGGCCTGGTCCTGGCCGACCACGTAGGAGTTGAGGAACTCGCAGATCTCGCTGGGCTTGGGGAGCTCGTCGAAGCTGAACTCGGTGTTGTCCGACAGCTCCTCTTCGATGATCTCGTTGCAGAGGTCGATGCACTCGTCGCAGATGTACACACCGGGTCCAGCGATCAGCTTCTTGACCTGCTTCTGGCTCTTTCCGCAGAAAGAGCACTTCAGCAGGTCGCCACCGTCACCTACACGCGCCACCCGATGTACTCCTTACGCCCGGTGCTACCTATGGACTTACGGCCAACGGCTGGTCCACACGGAGCAGCGCCTGGTAAAACGCTACCCCGTGCGGGCCTAGAAGTCGCTGGTTTAGCTGCGTGTCCCGTCTGCGCCACCACGGTCACGGCGCCGGTTTACGGCCGTGACCCCGCTTCGGGGACTGCCTAACCACATCGGCAGGCGCAGGCCGGCCAGGAGCTCAGTCGTTGCTGAGCTTGCGGGTCGTGATCACGGCGTCGACGATGCCGTAGTCCTTGGCCTGCGGAGCTGTCAGGATCCGGTCGCGCTCGATGTCGAGCTTGATCTGCTCGACGGTCTGGCCGGTGTGGTTGGCCAGGATCACCTCGAGCAGGTCACGCATCCGCAGGATCTCGTTCGCCTGGATCTCGAGGTCGGTGACCTGGCCCTGACCCTCGCCTGAGGGCTGGTGGATCAGCACCCGGGAGTGCTCGAGGGCGAAGCGCTTGCCCTTGGTGCCGGCCGCGAGCAGGACCGCGGCGGCCGAGGCTGCCTGACCCATGCAGTAGGTCTGGATCTCGGGCCGGACGTAGCTCATCGTGTCGTAGATGGCGGTCAGCGCGGTGAACGAGCCGCCCGGAGAGTTGATGTAGATCAGGATGTCGCGGTCGGGGTCGGTGGACTCCAGGCAGATCAGCTGGGCGATGACGTCATTGGCCACCACGTCGTCGATCGGCGCGCCGAGGAAGATGATGCGCTCCTCGAACAGCTTGTTGTACGGGTTGGACTCTTTCATCCCGTAGTTGGTGCGCTCGACGAAGGACGGCAGCACATACCGGCTGGAGGGCAGCCGGCCGTTACCGGCGCTCTGCCCTGCCGGGCTGGCCCAGCCTGCGCTGCCGGGGGTGAAAAGCTCGCTCATAATCGGTCTCCTTCTAAGCCGGCGCGGGGGCGGAGCCGTTGCTCATCTGAGCGACCCGGCTGACCACGTGGTCTACAAATCCGTACTCCAAAGCCTGCTGGGCGGTGAACCAGCGGTCGCGCTCGGAGTCGGTCTGAATCTGCTCGACGGTCTGACCGGTGTGCTCGGCGATCAGACCGGCCATCTCGGCCTTGGTGAGCCTGTACTGCTCGGCCTGGATGGCGATGTCGGAGGCGGTGCCCCCGATGCCTGCCGAGGGCTGGTGCATCATGATCCGCGCGTGCGGCAGCGCGTAACGCTTACCGGGCTGGCCGGCCGAGAGCAGGAACTGCCCCATCGAGGCGGTCATGCCCAGCGCGTAGGTGGCCACGTCGCACTCGACGAACTGCATGGTGTCGAAGATCGCCATGCCGGCTGTGACCGAGCCGCCCGGAGAGTTGATGTAGAGGTTGATGTCACGGGTGGAGTCCTCGGCCGCGAGCAGCAGCAGCTGCGCGCAGAGCTGGTTGGCGATGGTGTCGTCCACCTGCTGGCCGAGGAAGATGATCCGGTCGCGCAGCAGACGGTCATAGACCGAGTCGTTGAGACTCATACCAGCGCCGGCATTGCGTGCCTCGATGATCCGGATCGGCTCCGGACGAGCGCTGGCGCCGGAACGGTCGAACCCGGCGCGCGGCCCGCGCTGGGCGTCAAATGGGCTCACTGGCGTTCCTTCCGTCAAAAGTGAATCTGCCTCGACCCTAATGGCCCGGACCGACAGTCAGGGCCGACGGGCGGCGGCGTTCGCTCAGGGCATCAAACGCCGCTCAGGCGTGCCGGAGCGCCTCAGCGCCGCGCTCGCGGCGACGGTGGTGGGGCTACTGGCCCGCCGACCGGCCGGCGGGCTCGTCGTCCCCCGGCTGCTCACCGGCCGTGGCGTCCGCGTCAGCCCCCGACTCCTCACCGGCGGCTCCGGCGGCTGCCTGGGCAGCGGCCATCTGCTCGGCGGCGTCCTCAAGCTCGTCGATGTCGGCCTGGCCCTCCGGGGTCGCCAGAATGGACAGGTCGACGGGGTTGCCGGAGGCGTCGGTCACATTCGCCGACTCCAGGACGGTGGCCAGCGCCTTGTTGCGACGCACGTCAGCCACCAGCGCGGCGATGTTGCCGGCCTGCACGATCTGGTCGGCGAACTCCTGCGGCGCCATGTTGTAGCGCTGGGCCTGCCGCACGATGTACTCGGTCAGCTCCGCGTCGGAGACCGACACCGCCTCTGAGTCAGCGATCGAGTCAAGGATGAACTGGGTCTTCACCGCCTTCTCGGCGACGTCGCGCAGTTCGGCGGTGAACTCCTCCTTGGTCTTGCCCTCGGTCTCCAGGTAGCGCTCGAAGGCCGCGTCGTCGTGGCCGAGTTGATGCACCACATCGTGCTCGCGCCAGTCGATCTCGGCCTGCACTGCCGACTCGGGCAGCGGGACCTCGGTTCGCGACACCAGCAGTTCCAGCACCTTGTCACGGGCCTCGGCCCCCTGGCTGAGCACCTTCACCCGGTCCAGCCGGGACCTCAGATCAGCCTTGAGCTCATCGAGGGTGTCGAACTCCGAGGCCAGCTGGGCGAAGTCGTCATCAGCCTCGGGCAGCTCGCGCTCCTTGACCGAGTTGACCACGACCGCGATCTCGGCGGCCGAACCGGCATGCCCGCCGAAGGCCAGGGTGGAGGAGAAGGTCGCCGAGTCGCCGGCGGACTTGCCGATGACCGCCTCGTCCAGGCCATCGATCAGATTGCCCGAGCCGACTTCGTAGGACAGTCCCTGGGCTGAGCCGCCCTCGACCTCGACGCCGTCAACCGTCGCGGTCAGGTCGAGGGAGACGAAGTCACCGGCGCGCACCTCGCGCTCGACGCCCTTGAGGGTGCCGAACCGGGCCCGCAGCTCGTCGAACTGCTCGGTGATCTCCTCATCGGTGACGGCGGCGTCAGCCACGGTGACCGCGAGGCCGTCATAGGCGCCGACGGAGATCTCAGGGCGCACATCGACCTCGGCGGTGAAGGCCAGGTGGTCGTTGTCCTCCAGAGTGGTGACCTCGATCTCGGGCTGTCCCAGCGCCTTGACGCCGGTCTCGCGGACCGCGTCGGAGTAAGCCTTGGGCAACGCCTTGTTGATGGCCTCCTCCAGCACGGCCGCCCGCCCGACTCGCTGGTCGATGATCCGGGCCGGGACCTTGCCAGGGCGGAAGCCAGGCACCCGGACCTGCGCGCCGATGGCCTTGTAAGCCTCGTCCAGGCTGGACTTCAGCTCGTCAAAAGGCACTTCGACCGCGAGCTTCACGCGGGTCGGGCTCAGGGTTTCGACGCTGCTCTTCACGGTGTGCTCTTCGCTCCTCGGCAGATAACTCAGCGGTGCCGGGCGGTGGTGCCCGGTCGTCAACGTGCGGATCAAGCTCGTCGGGGTGACAGGATTTGAACCTGCGGCCCCTCGCTCCCAAAGCGAGTGCGCTACCAAGCTGCGCTACACCCCGGCACTTGTGACCAAGCCGCAATCCGAGCCGCCTGGCATGACACACGTACCGATCGGCCAGTGTACGGGTGTTCAATCAGGGTCCGGCCACACGCTAGGCTGTCGAGGCACCTCGTGAGTCAGCTGAGCTGTGACTGATCGCGCTGAACGGTCCAGTCCGGCCAGGACTTGCGAGCTTGCGGGTGTAGCTCAATGGTAGAGTCTCAGTCTTCCAAACTGATTGTGCGGGTTCGATTCCCGTCACCCGCTCCCCTGCCACCGGCGTCAACGTGGCTATGCCGGGTTCTGGAGATCGTCGAGCTGTCCGCTCAGCTCGTCACTCGGCGCTGGCGATGTCGCGGTAGCCGACCGGGTAGTCCTCGCCCAGGTCTATGAAGAACTCGTTCAGCGCCTGGGCGATCAGGTTGTGCTGGTAGTCGTCGGGCACGAGCAGCCCCAGCACGTAGGCCTCGAGTTCCAGCTCACCGAGGGTCCCGCTGACCGAGATGTGCCGCAGCCACAGATCGCGGTAGCTCATGCCCGACAGCCGCATGCCGTCCTGCAGGCTCATGCCGGAATCGGTGGACGTCACGGCGCCGGCTCCGAAGTGCCCGGCCGGATCACATCACGAGCGATCTGGAAGATGCTGCGGCTCTCTGCCCGTGAGCGCTGGATCAGCATGGTCAGGGCATCGGCGCGGCTCAGCGAGCGGCTGGTCATCAGAGCCGACTCGGCGTCGGCGATCAGTCGGGCCCTGGCCTGCGCGGCCTGGAGTCGGTCGTCCTGCACGGGTCCTTCGCCTGGCCGGCCGGCGGCGCCCCCACGAGCCAACAAAGCCGACACGCACCGTGCCAGCAGGTCCGAGACCGCCTGCGGCCGCTCGGCGTCGAAGGCGTAGCGCGAGGTGGCGTAGAGGTTGAGGGCCGCGGATCGGTCCACCGAGTTCAACGGCAGCGAGATCGAGCTGAGCACGCCCCGCTCGGCAGCCGCCTCGGCGAATCCGGGGAACCGTTGGCCATGCAGAGCCGCGTCGAAGTATTGGCGCCTGTGCTCGCGGGCGGCGGCCATGCACGGACCGTCCCCGGACTCGTATTGCGCCCGGTCCAGGTCCAAGGCGAGCTGATCGGAGTAGACCGGCGTGCGGTAGCTGTCGCCTTCTGCGATTTCGGTGATGCTGCAGCTGACTGCCTCGGGTGCGACGTCGGCGCCGAGCTCGACCGCGTGCCGGAGAAGGACATCTGAGTCGGAGACCTCGGGCTGCGACACGGCACGCAGCAGGTGAACCCACTTCTCCTGAGTGTTCACTGCGGCCCCAAACAGCCAAAACGGTACTTGATCGCAACAACCTCCACGCTGCGGATGCCCCTGCCACGACCGAAGCTAGCCCGGCATTCCTCCGTTAGCCTGAGGACCGGGCATTTGCTCGGGCAGGCAACGGCGGTAGCTCAAGTGTACCCGTCTCGGTGACGTCAAGCGCGACGTCGACCAGCTTGCGGTGCCCGTGCTGGCTGGCCATCCGCAGCAGGTCGAAGGCCTGGCTCTGGGTGAGCTTGTACTGGTTCATCAGCACCCCGATGGCCACGCCTATGCCGCGATTGCTCTGCAGGGCGCGCTCCAGGTGGTGCACCTGCTCATGCAGCCGGGCGCTGGCCATCGCCGTCGAGGCGTGGGTGGCCAGCATGAGGGCCACCGTCTCGTCGGAGGAGTCGAAGGCATCGGGCTGCGCCGAGTAGTGATTCAGCGCGGCCACCAGATCGTCACCCTCCAGGAACAACCGCACCGAGAGCATGCTGTGGACGCCGTGCTCGGCCGCGGCCCGCCGACCGAACTCCGGCCACCGCTGGTCTGTGGCCAGCTGGCCGCTGCGATAGACCTTCTGCTGGACGGCCGCGTCGACGCACGGGCCGCTGTTCAGGTCGTACTGGATTTGATCGACCAGCAGCGGCAGCTCACCGGTGCTCGCGACGGTCTCGAACCGGCCGTGCCGGCCACGGCTGATCGCCGCGTGCTGCGCTGCCGGCAGCAGCTTCACGCTGCGAGCGGTGATCAGCCTGAGGGTGCCTTCCAGGCCCCGCTCGGACGCCAGTTCCTGACCCAGGTCAGAAAACAGCTGAGCCAGTTCGGCCGTGGACTGCGCCGTCCAGGATGAGCTCTCAGGGACCATTGCGAACTCACTCTCGGGTCACGTCGACTGGGCCGGCGCGGGAGTCGCAGCGGGAACCGTTGTCAGATCTTTGCTTAAGAAACTACCGCACCTCAGGCCTGCCATGCGTGTCTCCGCCGTCCATATCAGGGCGACACTGCGCGCCTAGCGCCAGGAGCTGGACGCTGCTCGCCGATCGAGATGACCGCCCCGGTCACCTCCACCGAGGCCCGGCCGGCGTGCAGGTCGACGATCAGCTCGCTGGGCCGCCCGATCTGCGCGCCCTGCTCGATGCGCAGGCGGACCGGCGGTCTGACCACGCCGAGCGCCGCCAGGTAGGAGCCGTACGCCGCGGCCGCCGCGCCCGTCGCCGGGTCCTCGACCACGCCGCCGGCCGGGAAGGGGTTGCGGGACAGGTGCTCGAAGGGGCTCACCTGGAACACCAGGTTGACCGTGGTCCAGCCCTGTTCGGCGCACAGGCTCTGCAGGGCGGCGAAGTCATAGCTCATGGTGTCCAGGGCGCCCCGCTCGGCCAGACCCAGGATCAGGTGCCAGGCCCCGGCGTAGGACAGCATCGGCGGCAGCCCTGGGTCCAGCACGTCTGCCGACCAGCCGAAGCAGTCCAGGGCCTGGCGCAGCGCTGCCGGCGCAGGCGGCCGTTGCCGTGCTGCGACGCTGGTCAACCGGGTCCACCACTGCCCCGAGGAGTGTTGTCCGGTGCTCAACGCCACCGGGCCGGCAGCGGTGTCCAGCATCAGGTCCCCGGCCCCCAGCTCACTGCCCAGGGCCGCGCCCAGCGCGATCGTGGCATGGCCGCAGAACGGCACCTCGGCCAGCGGGGAGAAGTACCGCACGGTGTAGCGACGCCGCTGAGCCACCGGCGGTCCGTCCATCACGAACACCGTCTCGGAGTAGCCGACGTCCGCGGCCACGGCCAGCATGTCGCGCTCGCTCAGCGCCCGGGCGTCGAGCACCACACCGGCCGGGTTGCCACCCTCGCCGCGCAGGGCGAAGGCGCTCAGCCGCAGCACCGCCACCTCAGCCGCCACGCCCATCCCCGCACCCTATCCGGGCGGTCTCGGCGATTGTCGTTCTCAGCTCTGCCTCTGCGAGAATCCTCGGGCGGGCGAACGGGGCTGCACAGCGGCGCCGGCGCGTCCGCGCGAGCGGCGGCCCTGACACCGGCCGCCAGACAGCGAGGGAGGCGTCGGTGGCCCGGGACCTGACTCACGCGTGCTCGAATAGCCTATGAGCTCCCACCGCGGCCTAATCCAGGCAACTGCGAGCCCTTCCCCGTCGCCGGCCGGCCAGGGCGGCGTCGCATCGGTCAGGCGGCCCCGGATCATCGGTGAGCTGCTGGTCCTGCTGTTGCTGCTGTGGGCCTATGACATGGTCCGCGGTCATGCCGCGGTCCGTGAGGTGGCCGCGCTGCGCCATGGCCGGCAGCTGCTCGACCTCGAGCGCTGGCTGGGCATCGACATCGAGCTGGCGGCGAACCTGTGGGCCACCGAGCAGGCTGCGTTGTCACTGGCAGCCAGCTACTGGTATCAGTTCACCCACCTGTCGGTGACCCTCGCAGTGCTGGTGTGGTGCTGGTGGCGCCGAGCCGGCAGCTACCGGCGAGCGCGCAACGCGCTGGTGCTGACCAACGTCTTCGGCCTGATCTTCTTCCTGCTCTACCCGGTCGCGCCGCCGCGGTTCCTGCCCGGCTTCGGCTTTGTCGACTCGGTGGCCGAGGCCGGCTTCGGCCCCACCCACGGTGGGCCGGTGACCGCCGACCAGTTCGGCGCCTTCCCCTCCCTGCACCTGGCCTGGGCCGTCTGGAGCGCGGTGGTGGCCTATCGGCTGGTCTCTCACACGACGCTGCGCCGGCTGTGGCTGTGCTATCCCGCGATCACCGCGGTGGTGGTCGTGCTCACCGGCAACCACTACCTGGTCGACGTGTTGGCCGGTGCGCTGATAGCGCTGGCGACGCTGGCCATCGCGCACCGCGTCCCCCGCCGTCGCGGCGATGACTCCTCCGGCCAGTGGCCCCCGGGCCAGCCCTGCCGGGCCAACCTCGTCCGGCTCAAGACCTTTTTCTCATCCAGCGACAGCGAACTCGCCCCAGCCCGGCGCGAGCACTAGGTGTGATGCCCAGGGACGTTGTCCCGTCTGAGCTGACGTCGGCCTGTCGTTGAGACGAGGGAAGGCCTCCGGTTGTGAAGTGGAGCTGTCTAGGAACCGCTTCACTGACCGGAGGCCTTCGTGTCCCACGCTAACGC
>DASWNX010000007.1 GCA_036399055.1 Jatrophihabitans sp. | reverse complement strand
CGCGCGCCCCCACCGGGGCGCTCACCGCGGCCCCCGTCGATGACCAGCAGGAAAGAAGGTGTCCCCGATGGTGATAGTCGTGAAGAAGGGCGCTCCCGAACAGGCGATCGCCGACATGGTCAGACAAGTGGAAAGCGTCGGTGGTCAGGCCTTCGTCAGCCGCGGCGCCGAGCGGACCATCATCGGCCTGATCGGTGACCCGGACCTGTTCTCCGGCATGGGCTTCCGCTCCAATGTGTGGGTCGAGAACGTGGTCAGGATCAGCTCCAAGCACAAGCTGGTCAGCCGCGAGCACCACCAGTCCCTGTCGCAGGTGCGGGTGGGCGATGCGGTCTTCGGCGGCGGGCACATCGCCCTGATCGCCGGCCCGTGCGCGGTGGAGACCTACGAGCAGACCCTCGCGGCCGCGCTGATGGCCAAGACCGCTGGCGCGCAGATGCTGCGTGGCGGCGCGTACAAGCCGCGCACCTCGCCGTACGCCTTCCAAGGACTCGGCCAGCAGGGCCTGGAGATCCTCGCCGAGGTGGGCGTCCAGGCCGGCCTGCCGACGGTCACCGAGGTCATCACCCCCCAGGACGTGGACCTGGTGGTGCGGCATGTCGACATGCTCCAGGTCGGCGCCCGCAACATGCAGAACTTCGCGCTGCTGCAAGCTGTCGGCGAGTCCGGAAAGCCGGTGCTGCTCAAGCGGGGACTCAGCGCCACCATCGATGAGTGGCTGATGGCCGCGGAGTACATCGCCCAGCGCGGCAGCCTCAACATCGTGTTGTGCGAACGAGGTATCCGCACCTATGAGACCCGGACCAGGAACACCCTCGACGTCTCCGCGGTGCCGGTGTTGCGCCAAGCCAGCCACCTGCCGGTGGTGGTCGACCCCTCGCATTCCGGTGGTGACCGGTCGCTGGTGCTTCCGCTGTCCAGGGCGGCGCTCGCCGCCGGCGCCGACGGACTCATCGTCGACGTCCATGCCACGCCCCAGACCGCGCTCTGCGACGGCCCGCAGGCGCTGCGAGCGGAGGACATGGACGCGCTGAAGAACACCGTCACCTTCATGTCCGAGGCGCTGAGGCGCCTTTGCGAGCTGGGGGCGGCGCCGGACATCGAAGCTCGCCAGCCTGCCATGGCGTGAGCTGCCCTGATCTGACCTGATCCTTCTTATCGGAT
Source organism: Jatrophihabitans sp. (assembly GCA_036399055.1). NCBI lineage: Bacteria > Bacillati > Actinomycetota > Actinomycetes > Jatrophihabitantales > Jatrophihabitantaceae > Jatrophihabitans > Jatrophihabitans sp. The sequence continues at coordinate 1,464 of DASWNX010000007.1, read as the reverse complement.
ACTTACGATACTTTTAGCGTCTAACGCTTATCCTCTCACCCAGCAGCCGTCGCCAGATGTGCGTGAGTGCGAGGCTGGCTGCCAGCGCGCCCCCCGGAGCCTGGTCATGTCGCATCGTGGTCAGGAGGTCAGCAGCGTGCAGCGGTTACCTCGACCCGACACCGCGCCCCTGGTGACGTGGACCAGCGAAGTGAACCAGTGGTGCGGTCCGATGGAGATCCGCGGCGACCGCCGCACCTTCACCCATGGCGCCCTGAGCATCGAGGAGTACGGCCGGGTCCGGGTCTCGGTGATCCGGGCTGACGCGCACACCGCCCTGCACCGGCCGACGCCCGCGGCGCAGAGCGACAACCTCTACGTGTTCATGCCCCTCGAAGGCGAGTTCACGTTACGAGAGCTCTCCCGCGACGCCCGAGTCGGGCCCGACGAGCTGATCATGGTCGACACCGCCCGGTCCTACCGCATGCGGGTTGAAGCCCCGATCACCTTCATGGCCGTCCGGGTGCCGCACCTGCTCGTCGGCCTGTCACCGGCCTCGACGCAATCCCTGACCGGCACGGTGTGGAGCAACTCAGCAGGGGTGCCGGCCATGGTGTCGACGGCCTTGCGAGCCATCTCCGACCACATGCACGCGCCCAAGGGGGTGGCAGCCGAGAGCATGGGGCTGACCGTCGCCGGGTTGCTCACCTCGTTGTTCGCCGAGCGGCTGCAAGCCGTCCGTGATGATTCAAACAGCGCCCGCCAACTTCAATTCATGAGCATCCAGGCCTACCTACGTGACAACCTGACTGACCCGGCGTTAGCGCCGGGAGCGGTCGCGAAGCATTTTCGGGTGTCGCTGCGCTATCTGCAGATGCTGTTCTCCGAGCACGACAACTCCCCTGCCCGGTGGATCAGAGCTGAGCGGCTCGAGCGGTGCAAGAGCGACCTTCTCAATCCGGCCTTCGCGAATCTGACGGTGGCGGCCATCGGCGAGCGCTGGGGCTTCTACGGCGCCTCGCACTTCACCCGCATGTTCCGAGAGCACTTCGGCGTGCCGCCGAGCGCGCTCAGAGGGATCGACGGCACCAGCCGCGACGCGCTGGAGAAGGCGACCGCGCTGCGCAGTGCTGGCTGACTGCCGCACGGCTTTTCCGGTGACGCATTAGGCCCTCAGAGGCCTCTTCGTCGTCCCCGCTGTCTCGTCTCACGCCTTCGCACCAGCCTCGTCACCTGGCACCGGGCTTAACGCTGGGTGCCGGTGGTGCGCCGGTGGGCGCAGAGTTCGGGCCAGGCGCCGATTCGGCGCCTGGCCCGGACTTGCCTTGCGGTGTTACTGAATCACTGGTGTCGCTGGTTCACTGCGTCGTTCGGTGATCAGCTCAGGGTGAGTGAGGTGTCATCGATGACGAAGGAGGTCTGCAGTGAGGAGTCCTCGACGCCGGAGAAGCTGACCGTGATGGTCTGGCCCGCCAGCGAGGAGAC
>DASWNX010000006.1 GCA_036399055.1 Jatrophihabitans sp. | reverse complement strand
GGTCAAGGTCGATCGGCCGCGGCTCGGGACGGGGTCAGGCAGTCAGGATCATGGGGCGTCCGGATGGAATTCTCGCCATAGACCGGCGATGCGCTTGCCCTCCTCGGTCAGGTGCACCGGGTCAGCGTCATGCCGGTTTTTGGCATGCGGGGTGCCTCGGTGAAAGAGCGCTCCGGAGCCCTTGACCCCAAACAGGTTGGCTGTTGTCTGGACTTTAGGGCCGAATAGCTCTCGGCGGATGGCAAGGCTCTCACCGAGGGTCATGGAGCCCTGGGTCTCGATGAGGCGGAGGTGCCGATGGGCAACTTCGCCGAAGCGCTGCACCCGGGCGAGGTCTCTGGACCCGAGCACTGGTTGCGAGGGTTCCTCGCCGGCGGCCTGCACCAAACGCGCGCGGGCCTGGTCGATCAGTGCTTGGGCTTGGGTCAGGAGTTCGATCGCGTCGGTCTCCTCGGTTACTGGCATTGTCTCGCCTTCCCCGTAAAGGCCATCGCGGAATGCGAGGGTATCTTCGAGGACCAATCGTAGTCAAGTCGAGAAATACGAATGTAATTACGATGCGTTGAGCTTGCGCAATAGGCCGTCGGCTCTTCGCTGGACGCAGGCGGCGCCGGCGCCGCTAAGGATTTCGAGGGCGAAGCCGCGCGTTGCCGATCCGGGACCGACCCCGGCGGACAGGCGTGGCGTAAGTCGGCTGATGGTTCTCACACCATTCGGTCTGGAGCGCGGCTGGAGGGCTGATCTGCAGGCAACGGCTCTGACCTGCATTCAACGGCAGTCAACCGCACCGGGTATGTACGGGTAGATGCCTGTACCTCAGGAAATCCGGGGCCTGTAAAGGTGCGTCGTCCACCCTGGCAGTGTGGGGGTCAGGGGTTTGAGTCCCTCAGCTCACCCATCTCGTAGTGGCTAGCGGCACTAGCCGCGGTCCGAGAATTGCGTGGTAGCCAGTTGGCGCCAAGTGCTGTTCGTCGAAGGTCCGCTCGATGTCGGTAGTAGGGGTCCGACCCCTCCATCGCTCATACCCGGCAAGCTTAACGCAGCTTTCCGCGCGCCTGGGTTCAAGGAGTCGTTGCAACGCCTATCCGATGTGGGGTGTTGATGATGGGAAGGCCATCGAAGGGACGTGATCGTTCGGTGAAGCCGAACGGGACACTGCGAACACACCTTGGGACGCAATTCTTGAAACCCGACAAGCTGATGTGTCGGACCTCGACTACGGTTGGCAAGTTGGCGGTCAGGAGGTAATACGTGCAGCTAGAAACCTGCCGCCACGCAAGGAGCCTTCGACTTTGACGTGGAGAACTGATGCAGAAAAACCTCACAGCGCACGAGCATCCCCTGCGGAAAATCTTCTCAAGTGATTTTGAGTTTCAAATCCCCGAGTACCAGCGCGCCTATCGTTGGGGGATGGACCAGGCTCTTCAACTCCTCGACGACCTGGAGGAAACCCTCGGGCGCGACGACGCTGAGCCCTACTTTCTTGGTTCGCTAGTCTTGGTAGAGCAGAACGACTCGGCCTTTCACGTAATCGACGGACAGCAACGACTCACGACACTGACCATCCTCTTTTCGGTCCTTCGCGACATGGTAGAGGGCGAGGAGTTCTCCCGGAACCTCGCTGCGCGGGTAATGGATCCCGGCAACGAACTAGACGGCGTTCCAGCCAAACCTCGGCTCACCTTGCGTGAACAGGACGCGTCGTTCTTTCGAAAGTACGTTCAGGAGCCCGGCAACATCGAGTCGCTCATAGGTTTGAGTGACGCTGCAGCGACGACCGAGCCTCAGCGAGCAATCCGCGACAATGCCGCTGCCCTAGCCAAACGTCTTGCGGATTGGGATGACACCAAGCGGCGCAGTCTTGCTACGCTCGCCAGTACCCGCACTTACTTGGTGGTCGTGAGCACTCCCAACCTTGACAGTGCGTACCGGATTTTTAGCGTCATGAACGCCCGCGGTCTCGACCTCACCCCGGCCGACATCTTCAAGTCGCAGGTCATCGGAAAGGTGCCGGAAGGTTCCGATTACTCGAAGCGATGGGAGAACGCTGAGGAGGCACTCGGAAGCGACGACTTCACCGAACTGTTCCGCGACGTGCGAACAGTTGTAAGTGAGGAACGCGCTCGCCGGGAATTGCTGCAGGAGTTCCCGAAGCAGGTGCTAAACGCCTATTTGAGCGACGGAAAGGCGGCCTCGTTCGTCGACGACTTGTTATTGCCCTACGCCAAGGCATTCGAGCGCACGATCGCTTACGATTTTGGTCCTGGTGACAATTGGGAGCCGGTGAACCGATGGTTGAAGCGCCTAGACATGATCGATAACAAGGACTGGAGGCCGTGCGCGCTATGGGCCATGGTTGAGCACGCCGACGATGCCGCCTTCCTCACAGCCTTTCTTAAAAAGCTTGAGCGGTTGGCCGCCAGTTTTCTCCTCCGCCAGACCTATACGACCCCGAGAATAGGCGTGTATCTCGACTTGTTGAAGGAGCTCAAGGGCGGGGCAGCACTGGAATCCCCCTCCTTCGCGCTGAGTGACGAGGACAGGAAGCTCTCGCTAAGTGCGCTGCGTGGCGAGATCTACCGAATGCAGGCCCGGCGAGCCCGCTACGTTCTGCTAAGACTCGACGAACTGCTGGCCAAGGATCCGGGTGCCACGTACAACCATAAGATCATTTCCATCGAGCACGTCCTCCCGCAGAAGCCCAAGAAGGACAGCCAGTGGCTATCCGACTTCACCGAGGAAGAGCGCGAGCGGCTCACGCATCGGCTCGGCAATTTGCTGTTGCTCAACCACCGTAAGAACAGTCAGGCTAATAACTTCGACTTTGTGACGAAGAAGCAGCGGTACTTCAGTACCTCAAGCGGGTCCGCGGTGTTCGCCCTCACCACCCAGGTGATAGGGCAGGCCTCGTGGACCCCGAAGGTGATCGAAGCGCGCCAGGAGACTCTGACAACGCTGCTCGCCGAGGAATGGGAGCTGATCTGACATGGCGCTGAGCAACCGTGACCGCATTGAATCGGATGTTCCAGGTTTCTCGCGCCTGCGCTCGATGACCTCATCCCCTCAGTGATCGGGCACCTGGGCACCTCGCTCAGGGCTGAGTGGACGAAGCCCGTCCAGGCAAAGATTTGAAGAACGGCGGCCCAACCGGCAAATTCTACGATCCGCACGACCCCCAGGTGCAGTTTCGGATTCTGACTGAGGGTGAAGTAACCGGTGGTTACAAGCAGGGCCGGTTGCCCGTTCAGCCAGGCTTGGCAAGGCCGGTGAATCGTTCGCGATAGAGGTCCGCGGAGTTTGCAACACCTGGGCACACAATGGGATTTTCACCGACGATGACGCCTATCGCTGACTTGGCGCTGGCGAACGTCTCCTCAAGCTGATCGGCGCAGCCGCTAGGCTGAGGAGGTCCAACTCATGGATCCAGAATTTGGAATGAAGATGGGTCGCACTCCCATCTACCTCAGCGCCCAGCTCTCTAGCTGGCGTCAACCAGCTTGAGTGCCGATAGCAAGGAGCATTCGTGGCTACGGCCGTCCGCGCATCCCCTGCTTGATACGTCCCACCCTGGACTCGCGCCGCCGCGCGAGCTCGCAGGGTGCGCTATGTCAGGGCCGGTCGTCGAACAACTGAACCCATCGGCCGTCAAAGCCTCCGTTGGCGGGTGTGAACCACTGGCCGATCAGCCAGGTGCCCGCCTCCCGGCGGTCCGCGGTGTCCACGACACCGGTGTGGAGGAAGAAGTCGTGCTGACGCCAGTAGGCGTTGTGGGAGGCGTAGTCCCCGCTGGCGGCGCCTCGGCTGCGGCCGGTGCTGTCGAGACCGAGACCCTCATAACCGCCGAAGTCATCAGAGCCCGAGATCTCGTCGGCGTTCTCCTCGCCGGAATAGGCGCCGTAGAACCAGTTCTTGGACAGGATGCCTTCGCGGCCGTCGGTGAGGTCGGACTTTCCACTGTCACGTGAGGCGGTGTAGAAGCGTTGCAGGCCGGCGCTGACTTCTGCCGCTCCGGCCTCTGAGATCACCGGGCCCTCCAGCAGGACGTCGCTGGACTTGCTGCTGAGCCAGTGGGTGTACCAGTTCGAGTGCTGCCAGTGCGTCGGCACGACGTCGGCAAGGTCCTGCAGCTCGTAGGTGACGCGCTTGATCGCCTGCCAGGTCACCGCCGTGCCGTTGTCGACCTTGCTGGCCAAGCTGTAGGCGGTGGTGGGGTTAACCGGTTGAGCCCGCCAGGAGGCGACCGCCGCCGAGGAGCCCTCGGGGACGAACGCGTAATGCACGTTCTTCTCGTTGTCGTTGTTGATGTCGACCTCGGCCTTGACCGTGCTTTCCATCCGTGAGGCGACAGTGCTCCACGGGGTGGTGGCGAAGCGCAACTCGTGGCCGTGCGGGTTCGGCTGGTCGAAGTTGCTGCCGTCGGCCTGCCACAGCAGCAGATGCCTACCCGTCGAGGTGGGCATGAACTTCACCGCGCTGTCAGAGGCCCGGCGCATGACGTGGTCCTTGTGGCTGGTGAGTGTCGCGTAGACGAATGCCTCTCCCGTGCTGCCGGGCGTGCCGGTGACGCCACGCACGACGATCTCGACGCGCTCCCAGTCGTGGATCTCGGCGAAGTCCTTATCAGCGGCGTTGTACACGTGGTAAATCAACACAAGGCTCTTGACGCCGTTGGTGGTCGACTCGATCAGCGCGGTGTACAGCGTGGGCCGGATGCGCCAGTGGCTGTTGGCGCCCCACATCGCGTACTGGTTGACGTTGCGCCAGTTCAGCCGGTTGTTCGAGTAGTCGCCGTCGCGGTCGAAGTCGTAGTTCGACAACCAGTCGCTGCCCTCCTGGCTGTTGTTCTCATCGCCCCGCTTGAAGATCACCGGGGCGTAGTAGTTCAGGTAGGCCTGCCGCTGCGTGTTCGTCAGGAGCGGGACGACGGCTTGGGCATCCCGGTTTCCGATCAGTGGCAGGGTCGCCAGGACGAACATCGCGATCACCAGCGCTCGCAGTGACGTCCGCCGCGACCGGCTTGAGATCAGAATGGGTGCGCGAAGTCGCACGTTTCCTCCTATGGCAACCTCGTAAGCGCCGGCGGCGCGAGGCAAACTAATAATCGGGTGAATAGTGCTGATACTAAACGGACGTCCCAAACATGCCTATCCGCGCTGATCCACAGTCGGCCGGACGCAGCGACTCCCGCCTCGCACGGGCGTAAACTGGCAGCGGTCCTGCGGCGGCGAGAATCGGGATCTTCGACTGACAACACACGGCTTGCTGACCAGCAGGATGGCTCAAGTAGTTCACGGCTTACCACCGCGAATCGGTGGACGAGACTCGGGGGCGACGATGGCAAGCACCGGCGACTGGCTTCTGGTTCGAGCACGCACAGACTCCCTTCGACCCCGTCGGGGTCGCATTCTGGAAGTGCGCGGCCATCAGGGCAGGCCTCCCTACCTGGTCCGCTGGGCCGACACCGGCACCCAGGCGCTGGTGTTCCCCGGCCCTGACGCGCAGGTGATGAGCGAAGCCGAACTCTCAAAGCTGGACCTGCAGCAGAACCAGCGGGTCAGCCACCGGTAAGACGGCGCCTCGCCGACGAAGGCCAGTCTCACCACCTGATTGGTGTGGGCATTGGCCCGTACCGAGCCGGCCGGTGTCGACGCTGCTTTCAGCCACCGCTCGCAGGGTTACTCGGCGGCTTGGCAGGTAGCTCTGAGGCGAGGCGCCGAGCGAGGCGATCGCGGGTCGCAGCGTCGAACGGGCCGGCTGCCGAGACAAGCTTGGCTGTGCCGCCTAGCCCGCGCACCCGCACGTCGCCGATCTCAATGGTGCCGAAGAACGGGAATTCAGCGTCGATGAAGCACAGCGCCGCGGTTATCGGCGCATCGGCGAATTCGGGGCTTGCGGCCAGCGCGGCGCGCACGGCGGCGACCTGCCACGTCATCGCGTCGACGAGCTTGGTCTTGTCCCTTCCCGAGACCATCAACTGCGTCCGGGTGGGTGTGAGAAAGCCGCCCGATCGCCGCACCGCGATCTTGGCGTTCTTGTACCGCTTGGCGTCGATGACGTAGACACCGGCTGGGCCGACAACGAGGTGATCCAGATTCGCTCGGCTCTTAGGCACTTGCCGATCGTGCAGCGCGATGACGGTGTCGCCCAGGCTTGTCAGCTTGGCGCCGAGCTTGCGTTCGCCCACTGCGCCGGACTTCCACGCCGTCGTGGACTGAGGGTCATCGGAGAGCGCCAGGATCAAGCCGCCGAGCCGGGGATGGGCGCTGCGCACGCGCTCTTCGCGTTTGGCGTGACGCCGGTCGAACTCCTGCTGGGCTGAGCCGCCGGCAATACCGAGTTCGACCGCGGGCTCGACCGGGGTGGAAGGCTCGCTGTCCGCCGCCATCGGCGGCGTGGATTGAGCACAAGGCAAACACTGCACCGTTCGAGTGGCTCGGTCCCACGCGGCTTGATCGCCGGCAGCAAGGTCGGTTCCGCAGGCACAGGCGCCAGGGCGACGCAGCGCCATGATCTTGAGAGGACGCGCTGGCCCTCCGGAGGGCGAGACGTCGATCGGCACAGCAAGTCCCCCTCGCCTCGGGTATTGCCACAATGTGAGCGTGACGTGAAGTCTGACCTAGGTCGCGTTGACTCGCAAGCATGAGATCGCCAGGGGGACTGCGCGACCGCGCGAGCTACGTCAGGCTGACCAGGTAGCCGGCATGGTCGGTGATCGGGCGTAGCGAGCGGCCTGCCAGCGCCGGCTTCCAGGTGCAGGCACGCGCGTCGGCGTCGTCCGGCCCACAGATGTGGTCGATGGAGTAGCAGCCGGTGAGCGATGACGGCTCGGTCGCGGTGTAGGCGCTTAGGGCGTGACGGGACAGCAGATCAGCGAGCAACGTTCTGCCCTGCCGGCTACCGACGACATAGCCCTCGAGTGTCTGATTGAAGTCGCCGGCGAGGAGGAGTGGCTTGTGCGGAACGAGCGCGAGGAGGCGGCGCAGGGCGCTATCGAGGCAGGCCAAGACAGCTCGCCACTGCTCAGAGCCGGTCGTGGCGCCACCACCCGCGCCGGACGGGAGGGCCGGCGCGTCGTGTCGCCAGGGCATGCAAACGCCGACGACGAGCCAGTCCCGTCCGTTCGCGGCGACGATGGCGGCCACCCCGGTCGGAAGCTCGGGGAGCGGTAGCGCTCGCAGACTGCGAGCGGCGATCGTGGCGAACCGGGCGGGCTCAATGGTGAGCATCGGGTGGCTGCTGGTCGTCTCGTAGCCTGGGAGAGCAAGGGCTTCGTGAGCTTCGGTGAACACCCATGCGTCCGCGGCGGCTTGTTCGATCGTCGCGAGCTGCAGAACGCCAGCTTGGCTCTCAGGAGCGGCCCGCTCCAGGTTCCAGGTCGCCACGCGCACACCCGCATCGTGTCACGAGAGTCGTTCGTTCACGCGTCACTAGGAGTTCGGCACGGCCATGACGCCTTGGAAGGCGTGATCGCCCGTCTTCCGGAACGGCTTCAAGTGCCGGTGCCGGCCTGACAAACCACAGGACCTGGCTGCCGACCGCGAGGACGCGTAGTCGCTGTCGCCACGAAGAAGGCTTAGTCGTTGCCCTCGCCAGCCGCGGCCCGGGCCTCGGCGCCGCTCTCGCCGACGTCACTCTCATCGATCCCGGCTACCCGCCCGACGAACTCAGACGAGGGGGTGGTCCCGGTGGTGCTGCCCTGATCGGGCGCGTCGGGGTTCTCCACTCCGCCGGTGGCCCTGCTGCCGGCCACGTGGTCATCTGAGCTGGTGTCTGATTCAGCCTTGTCCTTTGCCATGACATCGAGTCTGTCCGAGAACGCCCGCAGAAGCCAACTGCAGAAGCCGAACTGCAGAGTTTTGGCACTGCCCGGGGGAGGCTCGGCGTCCCTTGACCGCAGGTCCTAGCTCGGCAGCGTCAGCAGGAGAGCGCCGACCCGACCAGCTCCCGGACGGCCGCGGCGTCCTCCAGGTCGAGGGCGGTCCGCGCCAGGGCAGCGCAGCGGGCCACGTCGAGTTCCCGGACCCGCGCCTTCACCGACGGCACCGAGCGCGGCGAGACGCTCAGCTCCCGCGCCCCGAGCCCAATCAGCAGCGGGACCGCAGCCGGGTCGGCGGCGACTTCTCCGCAGACCGCGACCGGAACAGGCCCAGCAACCTCGCAGACCCGCCCGATCAACCTGAGCACGCCCGGGTCCAGCGGATCGAACAGAGCGGCTACCGCGGCGTTGCCCCGCTCCGCCGCGAGCGTGTACTGGGTCAGGTCGTTGGTGCCGACGCTGAGAAAGTCCAGGTGGGGGAGGAAAGTCGCGATCTTGAGCGCCGCGGCCGGCACCTCGACCATCACACCGACTCGCAGCCCTTCGGGCAGGCCGCGAACACCGGCCGCCTCGTCGAGCACGCGCCGCGCCTGCCGAAGCTCGGTGACGGTGCTGACCATCGGGAACAGGACGTTGACAGGCGCCTGCCGGGCGACCTCGCAGATCGCCGTGAGCTGGACGAGCAACAGCTCACGCCGGTCGAGGGTGAGCCGGATGCCGCGGTGGCCGAGGAACGGGTTGTCCTCCGCCGGCATCGGCAGGTAGCTCAGCGGCTTGTCGCCACCGACGTCCAAGGTGCGCAGCGTGATCCGGCGGCCTGGCAGAGCCTCGGCTATCGCCAGGTACTCCGCGACCTGCTCCTCGACATCCGGCGCCACCTCGCGGTCGAGGAACAGGAACTCGGTGCGCACCAGGCCTGCGCTGTCCGCGCCGTCAGCAGCCGCCGTCAACGCGTCTGCGCGTGAGCCCACGTTGGCGGCGACCTCGACCCGGGCGCCGTCAGCAGTGCGCGCCGGCGTGCCGGCGGCGGCACGGTGCTCGCTCTGCCGAGCCGCCAGTTCAGCCGCCCGCCGGCGAAACTCTGCCACCGTCGCAGCCGGCGGGTCGACGATCAGCTCGCCGGTGCTGCCGTCCAGAGCGACCAGAGTGCCCTCAGCCAGTCCCAGCACGTCCGAGCCTGCGTCGACGACGGCCGGAATCCCGCGTGAGCGCGCCAGAATCGCTGCGTGCGAGCTCGGGCTGCCGTCGGCGAGCACGATGCCCTGCACGCAGTCGCGGTCGAGTTCGGCGGCCTGCCCGGGCGTGAGCTCCTTCGCGACCAGGACACCCGGCCCGCTCATCGCGACCGGGGCGGCGCCGGCGAGGGTGGAGACCACCTGCGCGCCGACCGCGCGGACGTCCTCGGCGCGGGCCCGTAGGTAGGGATCTTCCAGCTCGGACCACTGCCGCTCCACGACCGCCAGGGCATCGACCCAGGCGGTCACCGCGTCCGCGCCAGAGGCCAGCCGTGCCTTGACGTCGGCGATCACCTCATCGTCGTCGAGCAATAACAAGTGGGCGTCGAAGATCCGCGCTTCTTGTGGCCCGGTCTGGCGGGCGAGCGCTTGATGTCGCCCGATCTCCCCTCGCACCGCTGCCAGCGCCGTCTCGACGTGGCGCCACTCATCCGCCGGACTGCTCGGCTGGCCGCGACGGGCAGCCGCTGGCGCCGAAGCCGGTGGCGCGTAAGTCAGCAGCCGCACCGGGCCGATGCCGATTCCAGGCGAGGCCGGCAGCGGCCCGGCCCGCCGCGCCTGACCTGACTGCGCCTGACCTGACTGCGCCTGACCTGATCGCGCCTGACCTGACTGCACTGGCACGGGCGCTTGCGCGGACTCCGTGGCGTCGTCCAGCGGCTCATCGAACTGGCGCGCGGCCAGCGCGAGCACCTGCTCGACCGCCTCGGTCGCCTGCCGACCCGAGGCCAGCACCTCTACCCGATGGCCTCGCAGCGCACCGAGCGTGGCGACCCTGCTGAGGCTGCCCGCCGGCAGCGGCCCGGCGCCGGTGCTGAGGTTGCGCAGCCGCACCTGGGCGTCCAGCCCGCGCAGCTCACTGACCAGTCGGGCGGCAGGTCGGGCGTGCAAACCATGAATGTTCGCAACGGTGAACTCGCCCGTCACCGTCACCGGCTCGTCAGCCTGCGTGGTCGGCGCGACCTCCGTAGAAGGCGCAACCCCCGACGGGGTCAGCTGAGCGGCCTTGCCCAGCAGCGCGTTCTGCGCTTCGGCCGCGACCTCGACGCGCCGGGCTCCACCGGCTGCGGCGACGGCCGCCACCACCAACCCCTCGACCAGCGGCCCCGCCGACAGCGTGATGCGATCGCGCGCGTCCGGATCTTCGAGCAGTTCCAGGGCCAGTTCGGCGCTGAGCACCGCGCTGCCGAGATCCATCAGCACCACCACGCCCGCGGGGCCGTCCACCTGCTCGATGGCTTCTTTGATGGCGACGGCGTCGGTGCCCAGGGTGTCCTCGTCCAGCCCGGCGGCCACCGCGATCCGCACCGGGCTGTCGTGCAACATCTCCGAGGCGAGCGACACCGCCGCGCGGGCCAGCGCCCGGCTGTGCGAGACCACCACCAACCCCACCAGCGGCACGTCAGGACTTCCAGCGCCGCCAGGACTCCCAGCGCCGCCCGGACTCCCAGCGCCGCCAGGAGCGCCACCAGAAGCGCCGCCAGAGCTCACGGCAACGCCCGGACGGCGGCCGCCATCAGCAGCGCGACGGTGGTCGCGCCGGGGTCCTGATGCCCGACGCTGCGCTCGCCGAGGTAGCTCGCGCGGCCCTTGCGGGCCTGCATCGGCGTCGTGGCGTCCCGCCCGCCTTCGGCAGCGGAAAGCGCCAGCCCCAGCGCCTCGGCCATGCTCGTCCGGGCAGCGGCGGCCTCCTCCAATGCCGTCACGGCCGGCGCCAGCGCGTCCACCATGGTCTTGTCCCCGGCTTCGGCCTTGCCTCGGGCGAGGACCCCGTCCAGTCCGGCCCGCAAGGCCGTCGCGAGCTGGGCCAGTGAGATCTCGGTGCTGTCGCCGAGCGCCGTTCCCATCCGGAGGAACAGGGTTCCGAACAGCGGGCCGCTGGCGCCGCCGACGGTGGAGACCACCGTCATGCCCGCCTTGCTGAACAGCGCCGACGCAGTGGCGGGTTCAGCCTCTTCCAGCGCGGTGACCACCGCCCGCATGCCGCGGTCCATGTTCGCGCCGTGGTCACCGTCGCCGATCGCAGCGTCCAACTCGGTCAGGCTGTCCTTGTGCTCGGCGACGAGCTCGGCGAAGGTTCGGATCCAGCTGCCCACACCCGCCACCGTGACCGTCCCGCCCATGAGTCAGGCGCCCCAGCTCAGTCGCGCGGTGCGCACCGGGGCGTCCCACAGTGAGAGCAGCTCATCGTCGAGCTTGAGCAGCGTGACCGACGCGCCGGCCATGTCGAGTGAGGTGATGTAGGAGCCCACCAGCGAGCGCGCCACCTGCACGCCGTGGCCGAGCAGGATCCGGTTCACCTCGTTGTACATGACGTAAAGCTCGATCAGGGGTGTGCCGCCCAGGCCGTTGACAAAGGCGATCACCTGATCGCCCCTGCTGAACGGCAGGTCGGCCAGCACCGGCTCGAGGAGCATCTCGGCGATGTCACGGGCCGGCGCCAGCGGCACCCGGGTGCGGCCCGGCTCACCGTGAATCCCGACGCCCAGCTCCATCTCGTCCGGGCCGATCTCGAAGGTCGGCTTGCCTGCGGCCGGAACCGTGCACGAGGTGAGCGCCAGGCCCATGCTGCGGGCGTTGGCGTTGACCCGGCGGGCGATCGCTGCCACCTGATCCAGCGGCCGGCCCTGCTCGGCCGCGGCGCCGGCGATCTTCTCCAGCAGGACCGTGGCGCCGACCCCGCGCCGGCCTGCGGTCCACGTGCTGTCCTGCACTGCGACATCGTCGTCGGTGACCACCGAGACGACCTGCGTGCCGCCGTCGGCCGCCGCAAGCTCCGCGGCCATCTCGAAGTTCATCACGTCGCCGGTGTAGTTCTTGACCACGTGCAGCACGCCGGCGCCGCCGTCGACGAGCTTGGTCGCGGCCAGCACCTGATCCGGCACCGGAGAGGTGAACATCTCACCCGCGCAGGCCGCGTCCAGCATGCCCAGCCCGACGAACCCGCCATGCAGCGGCTCATGCCCCGAGCCGCCGCCGGAGACGATCCCGACCTTGCCGGGCCGCGGCGCGTCACCCCGATAGATGATCTTGTGGCGATGGTCGACGTTGAGTTCCGGATGCGCTGCCTCGATGCCCAGCAGCGCCTCGGCGACGACGTCCTGCGGATCGTTGATGAGCTTCTTCATGCTGATGAGTCTCCTGCTCGAGTTCGTGGTGTCGCTCAGGCGTCTTTCACTCTGCCAGGCCGGCAGCTGACCGCGTGGTCGGCGTCGCTAGTGGGCTTCGACAGCCTCCCGGGAGGTGTCGGTGCCGGAGCCGGTCGCAGCGTCGGCGCGACGCGTGGCGCGGTCCGAGGGCAACGCCAGGGTCGCCGCAGCCAGCACGAACGCGCCAGCCCCGAGCAGCAGGTAGTAGTTCGGCAGCCACGCGGTGTCGGTGGCCACCGATCCGCCGGTCAGGTTGCCCACGACGCCGCCGGCGCCCTGAAAGACGTTGGCCAGGCCGAAGATCAGCGTCGCCTGCGACACCGTCGAGATCTTGCCGACGTAGGCGGGGACCAGGCCGTAGATCGGGTAGAAGCTCAGCCCGAACAGCATCGCCGCGACGAACGGCAACCACCCCGACTGCGAGGTGTAGAGCAGCAGGCAGCTGGCCAGGAACAGGCCGTAGCAGATGGTCAACGTGCGTCGCAGGCCCAGGACGTCACCGAGCCGGCCGACGGCGAAGCCGGCGAACGCGCCGACGACGGCGATCGTCATCCAGACCGCGGAGGAATAGCCGATCGTCTGGCCGCCATGGTCGCGCAGCAGCGGCGCCAGGAAGTTCTGGTAGGACATGAACGAGAAGCCGTTCATGAACTTGATGACCCAGATCCCGACCATCCAGACGCTGATGAACGCCAAACCGGCAGCTAGCGACCGCCGGGCTCGCGGCCGGTCGGCGGCGCCGCCGCTCACGCCAGCACTGCCGGCGGCAGCGTCCTCAGCCGCCGGATCCGGCAGGTCCTGGAACAGCCCCAGCCGCGAGAACAGCCGGACCGCGACCACGATGAGCGCGACCGAGACGCCGGCCACCACGAACCAGACCGCCCGCCAGCCGACAGTGTCGGTCAGCACCGGGATGACCGCGGCCGAGACGAAGATCCCGTAGGTCGTTCCGCTGGAGATGATGCCCAGGGCCGTGCCGCGCCGGTTGCCCTCGATCAGCCGCGGCACCATCTCCACGATCGGGACGTACACCGAGGCAGACGTGCCTGCGGCGATCGCCAGGCAGATGGTGAGCACCACGGTGCTGCTCGTCAGCCCCACGCCGATCAGGCACAGCGTGCACAGCGCCGCTGAGCCCACCACCACCACGGCGCCGTTGAACCGGTGGCTCAGCCAGGTCGCGGCGAAGGCGAACACGATGAACAGCAACTGCCCGATGCCGGTGATCTGGCCGGCGGTGGCGTAAGAGAATCCGAGGTCGTCAGACATCGTCGGCAGCAACTGGCTGAACACGTAGATGCCGAAGCCGTAGGTGACTCCCACGAATCCGGCGATCAACAACACGGCCGACCAGCGCTGCGCCGGGGTGCCGATCCGTGAGGTCATGCGAGCTCCTTCTACGTCGTCGAAGTCACGGTCAGTCGGTCGAGTCATCCGGGGACGGCCAGCCGGTCGCGGCGCGGACCGCGCGGTGGAGGAAGAACCCGGAGTCATCGGCCGAGGAGATCAACCGCTGGTCACCGAAAGAGTCGACGTGGCTGAAGCCCGCTGCCCGCAGATCATCGCGCAGCTCGTCGAAGCTCAGCGACTCGACGGTCAGCGTTCGGTAGAACCCATCGATGTAGCGGTATCCGAAGGTGGTGGTGGCCGCGTCGCTGGCCTCCAGCGTGACCTTGACGTTTCCGGCGTACACGCTGCGCCCGGGTGGCATGGCCTGGTGCTTGACGATGTAGTCGAAATTGCGGTGATCGACCAGCAGCACACCGCCGGGGTTCAGCAGGGCGTGAAGCCGGCGGAGCAGGATCCGGCGCTGCTCTGCGCCGGCGTGCGGCATCGAGCTGCCGAGGCAGATCACCGCGTCATAGCGCAGCGACGACAACGGTCGCAGGTCATCCCAGGCCATCTGCTCGACCCGCACGTCCGGACGCGGCGCCTTCAGGTTGGCCCGGGCCTGCTCCACCATCTCGGCGCTGCCGTCGATCGCGTCGACCTGATAACCGGCGGCGAGGAAGTGGGCGGCGTGGAATCCGGTGCCGCAGGCGATATCGAGCAGGGCCGGCCCCGGCGCGGATTCGATCATCCAATCCAGAAAACCGCCCTCGACCGCGAGCCGCCGGTCCCAATCCACCAGCTCGTCCCAGCGGGCGGCAAAGCCCTGCCCGTACTGATCGGTCGCGAGTTCGGCCCTCATGCCGCGCTCCTGGCTGACAGCAGCTCGCTGAAGGACTCATGCATCTCATGCGCGCGCTGCCAGGCCGTCGACGGCTCGATCGGGTCTGGGTTCACCTTGAAGTGACGCTGCAGGATCTCGAGCTTGTCGGGCCGGATGGCAGCGGCGCCGGTGACCGGGTCGATGGCGGCGATGCCGTCGGCGTACTGGCCCACCTCGTTGATCCGGACGGCTTCGGACTGGTCCATGCCCGTCGGCAGGCTCAACTCGAAGCCGGCCCGGCTCACCAGCACCGGGTACCCGCCGGGCAACCCACCCGGGGCCGGGGCGTGCACCAGCGTCGGCCGGTCGCCGATGAGCGCCCGAACCACCGACAGCACCGACGAGGCGGTCAGCGACTGCCCGTCGACGCCGCCGGTGCGGCGGCAGAACGTGGAGACCCCATGCTGGATCGCCTCCAGGTCCGAACGTGTGTCGAGGACCTTTCCGCGGCGCCGGATCTCCAGCGCCGCCTCGGCCTCACCCGCGTCGCCGGCGCGCGGCAGCCGGTGGCTGTAATAGTGCTGGGCCACCAGCCGCACCTCGAGCTCGTCGATCGGCAGCCCCAGCACCCGCGCCGCGGACCAGGTGAGAGCGGGCACCACGTTGGCGACGTTGCCGGCGCCGATCGTGGGCGCCAGTCCCAGCGGCGCCAGCACCGGCCCCACCGCGTCGGGGAAGGCGCAGTTGACCAGCACAGGGGCGCCGGCATGCGCGCGTAGCGCCTGGCTGAGTGTGTGGACGGGGGCCAGGTGCATCGGCAGCCACGGGCCGAACTGGGCCTCGTCGAGTTCGCGGTACAGCGCGGCGGGCAGCTCGGTGAGCCGCCGCCAGGACTGGACCGAGGCGCAGTTGATCACCATCGTCGGCTGGAACCGGTCCAGGACCTCGACCGCCGACGCCGGCTGCTGCAGGTCCACGACATGCCCGCTCACCTCACCCCGGAAACCGTGGTTGATGCCGGTGAACCTCAGCAGGTTGGAGTCCCGGGTTATCTGCTCCTCCGACCGGGACGTGACGGCGATGGCGTCCAACCGCTGGTCGAGGACGAGGGCGTTGGCGATCTTCTTCGCCAGATCGCCGTAACCGACTATGAGGACGCGGTGGTGTCCCACCGGGCTCAGGTGCTGCATGACGTGCTCCTTCGGCTGTGCTGAGTGGGGTGATCGGAAGGGCGGCGGTCATCGGCGACGGATGAGCGGCGCCGCTCGATCAGCGCGGATAGGCGCCGTTGTCCACGGGGATGACCTTGCCGGTCAGGTTGCGGCTGGCCGGTGAGATCAGGAACTCGATCACCTCGGCCACCGAGGCTGCGTCCAGGCGGGTGCTCAACTGCTCCTGGCGGGCGTACTCGGCGTGGCGGTAGGCGGGGATCCGGTCCTCGATAGCGGTGTCGCGCACCAGGCCGGGTGACACGCAGTTGACCCGGACCCAGGGTGCGTAGTTCATCGCCTGGGACTTGGTGAGGCCGATCACGGCCGCCTTCGACGATCCGTAGACGGCGTCGGAGCTGCCGATCTCCCCAGCCGTGGAGGAGAGGTTGACGACGCAGCCAAGCTCGCCCCGCTCGACCAGCGGCGTCGCGTAGGCCTGGGTGAGCAGCATCGGGGCCAGCACGTTGACCCAGTAGTCTCCCTCGATCATCGCCACGTCATAGGTGTGCAACGGATTGCCGCGGTACATCCCGGCGTTGTTGACCAGGGCGACGGGATGGTCGATCTTGCCGATCGCCTCGCACACCTGCTCGACGCCCGAGCGCCCGGACAGGTCCGCGGTCACGGTCCATGGCGGGGCCGGCAGTTCGCCGGCGACCTTGTCCAGGCCGGCCCCGTCGACATCGACCAGCAGCAGCTCGTAGCCGGCGTCTGCCAGCCGGTGAGCCAGCGCCCGGCCGATGCCGTTCGCGGCGCCGGTCACGACGCAGGTTCCCCGCCCGGTCGAGTTCTGTCTTGCCGTCGTCACAGCCTCACCTCTCCGAGTGTCGTCTTGCGCAGGGCGGTGTACACGTCGCAGGCCTCGGCGTACACGCCGTCGAGCTCCGGCGGGACCACCCAGTCGGCGGGGACGCTCGCGGGGCGCCCCAACCCGCGGCTCTGGGCCACCTCGACATGCCAGCCGGCCCACTTGGTCCAGGAGTCGCTCATGTCGGCCTGCCAGCTCAGGCCCCCCTCGTCGAAGGGCAGCCCGGCGAACCGGCAGAGAGAGCTGACGGTCTGGACGGGGTCTGCGTTCAGCTGCTCGGCGTCGATGACCTGCAGCCGGCTGCCTGCGGCGCTGAGGTGCTGGTGCCACCGCCACAGGTCGGCGTAGCCGAGGTTCTTGCCGGTGACCTGGGTGCGGAGCTTGAGGTTGCTGTAGATCGTCTCGCGGGGTTCGCGCACCAGGACGGCATGGTGGCCGTCGAGCCAGCGCGAGTCGGCGCAGAGCTCGTCGATGGCGTGGTACGGGAAATCCTTGTGCACGACGGGCCGGTCGGCCGGGCCGAGCAGGATGCGGGCGGCCTCTTCGTAGGTCCGCCCTGTGTCGCCCTCGATCTGGGCGTGCTCGATGGGTTCGGCGCGCCGGTGGATGTAGTAGTAGTCGGCGAGCACCTCATGGTGGGTGATGACGTCGCCCCGGTTGTCGAAATAGCGCTCCAGCGCAGTCGATCGCGAGCGCGGATGGCTCCACAGGGACAGTCTCATGCCGCGTGCCCCCCGCCCATCAGCTTCAGGTGCGACGAGCTGGCCTCGGCCAGGGTTTGCAGGAACTGCGGCATGGTCCAGAACTCAGCTGCGGGCAGGGCGCGGTTGAACAGCGGGCGGATCAGCTCGTGCGCGGCGGCGCCGGCGCCGAGCGCGTCCACCTCGTCGAGCAGGTCGGTCCCGGGATGGAAGACGGCGGCGATGTCGACCCGCTCGAGCGCCGCGTAGGTGCCGGGGTTGATGGTGTAGGCGATCGGCTTGTCGAGGGTGGCGCTGATGTGCAGGCATTCTTCGGCGGCTCCGGCGTCGATACGCACGCTGGACATCAGGATCGAGCTGTGCGGCTCGATCTGGGCGACCAGGTCCGCGCCGCGCCGGGCCAGCGCGGCCTCGGCCACTCGCAGGCTGCGCAGGCTCACCTCGGCTCGGCTGTAGGCGCGCACGGCGTCGCCGACCCTGCCCGCCATGTGCGTGACCACCGTTCGCACGCCGTCGTTCTCGGACCTGCTGAGCCGGCCGCGACCGTAGGCGACAGCGGTGGCGAAGGCCTCGAACTGCGCGAGGCTGAAGCTCAGAGTGCCGTTCACCGAGACCCCGCAGCCGACCAGGTGCTCGATGGCCCGGTAGCCCTGCTGGGAGCCGGGGACCTTGACCATCACGTTCCTGGCCACCGCGGCCAGCCGCAGACCCTCCTCGACGATGGCGCGGGTGTCGAAGGTGTGACGCGGCGACACCTGCGCCGACACCCAGCCGTACCGTCCGGCAGAGCGGTCGTGCAGCTCGCGCATCGCCTCGGCCGCCGAGGCGATGTGGGCGGGGTAACTCCGATCGCGCGTCGCGGCTGTGCGCGGGTCGGTGGCACTGGTGCGTCGCCGGACCACGGCGTCGTACTCCTCGATGAGGTTGGGATTGGTCGTCACACCGGTCAGCTCGGCCGCGAGCTCGGGTGATCCTGCCGAGGACGGGCCGTAATGACCGAGGGTGTCGGCGACCGCCTCACCGGCCGGCGTGTCCGGCGACTGGATGCGCGGGTGACTGTCGAACCAGAATTCAATGGCCGGGTTGGCGATTCGAGCAGCGCGAATCTGCCCTGCCAGGGCGGCATGGCCGCCGATGCCCTGTGGTGACTGCGCGCCGGTGGGCGAGGCGATGATCTGGCCAGTCATACGGCAGCTCCTTGGGTGGCGAGGGACGCGATGATGAGCTGTGTCTGCGCGTGGTGCCGGCTTCGGGCAACGGCCAACGGGTGGGTCGGGACCGCGTCGTCGCGGGTGTAGTGGATGACCCGCATCCCGGCCGCGTGCGCCGCGCGGACGCCCGCGTCGCTGTCTTCGACCGCCAGGCAGCGTTCAGCCGCGACACCCAGCCCGGCCGCGGCGTGCAGGTAGACGGTGGGCTCCGGCTTCCATGACTGCAGGTCATAGGCGCTGACGAGCTGATGGGCCGAGCCCGCCTCCAACCGCGCGCACGTCAGGCCATCGCGGATCTTCCACTCAGGCGCGTTGGACACGATCGAATACGGCACGTCCATTCCGTCGAGAAGCTCTTGGGCGTGCGGTTCGGCCTGGAGCTCGTGGCGGTAGGCCGTGGAGACGCGGGCCCGGTAGTCGCGGGTGAACGTCTCCTGCGAGCCCGCCAGCGCCGACCCGGCGAACAGCTCGGCGACCCAGGTGGCGACCTTCCGGCCGCGCAGCAGGTCCAGCGCCGCGGCGAAGCCGAGCGTGACTCCTCGCTCGTCGAGCATCGCGCTGAGAATGGAAGCCGACAGCGATTCACTGTCTACGAGAACGCCGTCGCAGTCGAAGAGGACGGCCTCGATC
The DNA here is from genome assembly GCA_036399055.1 of Jatrophihabitans sp. Taxonomy (NCBI): domain Bacteria; kingdom Bacillati; phylum Actinomycetota; class Actinomycetes; order Jatrophihabitantales; family Jatrophihabitantaceae; genus Jatrophihabitans; species Jatrophihabitans sp. The sequence goes on along the minus strand of DASWNX010000006.1, from coordinate 68,610 downwards.
GCCGCGTCGGCCGGCCTGCTCGGCAGCCTGGAACCTCGCCCACCGGTGTCTGCGGCAATTCGGGCTAATTCCATTTATCTATAGAACCTTGTCAATCAGGCTTTAACAAGACAATTGCCATGATCGTTTCGACAGCAGGCGCGCGTGAGGCCCCAGCTGACAGCACATCGACCACACGCCAAGCGCTCGGGCCACTAGGCTTGCCGGATGGATCACGGAGCGTTTTCGACCGTTAGCCGCTGGGATGTGGCGGTAAGCGCCCGGATCGGCGCGGCGCCGCTGCCGACGGTCCTTGAGCGAGGGCTGCCGCTGCTCACCCGCGCGGCTGACAAGTCGAAACTGTGGATGGCGATCTCGGCCGCCCTGCTCGCCAGTGGCGACACCAGGCCGCGTCGCGCGGCGGTCCGGGGACTGGGGTCGATCGCGGTCGCCAGCCTGCTGGCCAACCAGGTGGGCAAGCGCGCCGTGCCCCGCAGGCGTCCGCTGCTGCGTGACGTGCCCACCGCCCGGATCGCTCACCACGTGCCCACGTCCAGCTCGTTTCCGTCCGGGCACTCCGCCTCCGCGGCGGCCTTCGCGGTCGCGGTCGGGTTCGAGTTCCCCGAGCTCGCGGCGCCGATCGGGGCGCTGGCCGGGGCGGTCTGCTTCTCCCGGATCTTCACCGGCGTCCACTTCACCAGCGATGTGCTTGCCGGGGCGGCCCTGGGCGCCGCCGTGGCCGGCATCGGGGCGGCAGCCGTGCCGGCGCGCCACCCCGAGCCGGTGCGCGTCGACAGCGCCCCGGCCCGTCCGCAGCCGCCCCGTCCGGCCGGGCAGGGAGTGGTGCTGGTGGTCAGCCTGCTGTCCGGCGGTGGCGGCAACGAGGGGGTGGCCGCACAGCTGCGCCAGGCCCTGCCCGCCGCCGAGATCGTGGAGTTGGGCGAGGCCGATGACGTCGTCGAAGCGATGCGGGCGGCCGCCAAGCGCGCCGAGGTGCTCGGCGTCGCCGGCGGGGACGGCACGATCAACGCGGCGGCCACGGCTGCCGTGGACGCCGGGGTGCCGCTGTTGGTGGTGCCGGCCGGCACCTTCAACCACTTCGCCGCCGACTTGGAGCTGACCGACGTCGAGGACGCCGTCGAGGCGCTGGCCGCCGGTCGGGCGATCTGCGTCGATGTCGGTGACGCCGAGGGAAAGCTGTTCCTCAACACCGCCAGCCTCGGCAGCTACCCGGAGTTCGTCAAGATCCGGGAGCGTTGGGAGCAGCGGGTCGGCAAGCCGGTGGCCGCGGCGTGGGCAATCGCCCAGGTGCTGCGCAAGTGCCCGCCGCTGGAAGCCGAGGTCGACGGTGTGCGGCGCCGGCTGGTCATGATCTTCATCGGCAACGGCGGCTACTCTCCGCGCGGCTTCGTGCCTCGCTGGCGCAGCGCGATGGACTCCGGTCAACTGGACGTGCGGTTGGTCGACTCAGCCCTCTCCGGCGCGCGGTGGCGGCTGCTGCTCGGCGCGCTCACCGGAGACCTGTATCGCAGCTCACGCTACGTCGAGACCCGCACCCCGAGCCTCACGGTCACGACCTCCGGGCCGCCCGGCTACCTCGCCCGCGACGGCGAGGTGACCGACGCGCCGAACAAGGTGACGTTCTCGGTGCGCCGGGAGGCCCTAGTCGTCTATCGCGGCGGCGCCGACGCGCTCCCTACGCGGTAATGCCTTGTGAACGCTGGGTTATCTGAGTGTGTCATCACCGCTGTGCCTAGTTCGGTTCCCGCTGAGCTGCTGGCTTCAGCTGCCAATTCATAAACTTTGACGGGCTTTTCATAGATTTGAAACGCCTTTCCTAAATTTGACCATCAGCGCGATGTGACCAACTTGGGGGCCATTTACCGTATTCGGCAAGGGGCTAACGCTTGCCCACGCCGATGCGCGCGAAGGAGCTTGGCCCCATGACAGCCCATCAAGTCGAAGTGCTCTTCTTAGGGCTGGTCGTCATCCTGGTCTTGGCCAAGGTGCTGGGCATGCTTGCCAGCCGGATCGGGCAACCGCCGGTGATCGGAGAGATTGTCGCCGGGATCGCGATCGGACCCACGCTGTTCAACGGCCAGATCGCCGCGACGTTGTTCCCCACCGAGATCCGGCCGATGCTGGCCGCACTGGCCAACGTCGGCCTCGCGCTGTTCATGTTCATCGTGGGCTGCGAGCTGGAACACGCCATAGTGGCCGGGCGTAAGCGGGTGCCGGTCAGCGTGTCGCTCGGCTCCATAGTGCTGCCGTTCACGATGGGGTCGGTGCTGGCGCTGTCGCTGCTGTACTCCGCCCACGGCGCAGACAACGACAAGCTCGGCTTCGTGCTCTTCTTCGGGGCGTCCATGTCGGTGACCGCGTTTCCGGTGCTGGCCCGGATCCTGTCCGATCGGCGGATGAACCGCACCCATGTGGGGTCGGTGGCGTTGGCCAGCGCCTCGGTCGACGACGTGCTCGCCTGGTCGCTGCTGGCGATCGCCGTCACGGTCAGCGGCGGCGCCGGTCAGTGGCGCACCCTGCTGCTGCCGCCCTTCGTGGCGTTGCTGTTCCTGGTGGTCCGCCCCCTGCTCGCGCGGCTGTCCGCGGCCCACCTGAGCCGGAGTAAGGCGGCGTCGGAGCTTCTGGCGCCCGTCGTGGTGGGCCTGCTCCTGTCGGCCTGGGCAACTGAGTGGATGGGGGTGCACTTCATCTTCGGCGCGTTCTTGTTCGGCGCGATCATGCCCCGCGACGGGCTCGACGGAGTGCGGCACCAGCTCACCAAGCGGCTGGAACCTGCCACGTTGGTGGTGCTGCTGCCGATCTTCTTCGTCGTCGCCGGCTTCAAGGTGGACCTGTCGGATCTGGGCTCTTCCGCCTGGGGAGAGCTGGCGATGATCATGTTCGTCGCGATCTCCGGAAAGATGGGCGGCGCCTACCTCGGCGCACGCCTGCAGGGCGTGCCGAAGCGAGAGGCCGGGGTGCTGGCCGCCCTGATGAACACCCGCGGGCTCACCGAGCTGGTGATCCTGAGCGTCGGCTTGCAGCTGGGCTTCCTCGACGACCAGCTGTACTCGCTGATGGTCCTGATGGCAGTGCTCACCACCATGATGGCGGGCCCGCTGGTGAGCGTGCTGTACCCGCGCGAGCAGATCGAGCGGGACACCGCTGAACTCGCGGCTGCGCACAGCCCTCGCTGAGTCGGCTCGCCTGGGGTGTGTGCGAACTGCCCTGGGGTGTGCGAACTGCCCTGGGGGTGTGTTCGAACTGCGGTGAGCGTAATCGCCCTTCGGCGTCTACGGTGGCCCACGACCTTGCTCGACCTGCTGCTGGTCGGGATGGTCATCAGTCTGATCTCCGGTCGGCGACCGTCTACGGTCTTGGTGGTGCTAGCTGACACCTTGACCGCTGAACTGATCCGCCGTCGGCGCCTGACGCTGGCCTAACCGCTCACAGAGGAGCACCGATGGTTCGCATCACCCAGCCGCCCGCCGGCGCCGTCCCCACGGAGTCGGTGTTCGTCCGGATTCCGGCCGCCGCCGTGCGGCACGGCGCGGTCAATCTCGCGCAGGGCGTCTTCGACCACGGGCCGCCGCCAGAGGTGCTGGCGGCGCTGGCAGCGGTGGGAGAGGGCGCAGAGCACCAGTACGCGCCCAGCGCCGGGCACCCGCTGCTACGGGCTGCGCTGGCCAGAAAGTACGGCCCGCTCGACCCGGACACCGAGATCACCGTGTGCGCCGGAGCGACCGAGGCGTACTACAGCACCATGGCGGCCCTGATCAGGCCAGGTGACGAGGCGATCGTGGTCGAGCCGGCCTACGAGCAGTACGGCCCGGTGATCACCGCGTTCGGCGGGGTCGTGCGGGCGATCCGGCTGCCCGGCCTCGACGCCCGGCTGGACGCCGCCGCGCTGGCGGCGGTGACCACCCCCGCCACCAAGGTGATCGTCGTCAACAGCCCGTGGAACCCGTTCGGGCGCTCCCTGGACGAGGACGAGTGGAACGCGGTCGCCGAGCTGGCCAACGCCCGGGGCGTCGTGGTGGTCTCGGATGAGACCTACGAGCACCTCAACCTGGGCTCCCGCGCGCATCGCAGCGTCTCGGACGTGATCGCAGACCCCGAGCTGCGGGTCAAGGTCTCCTCGGCGTCGAAGACCCTGGCCGTCACCGGCTGGCGGGTCGGCTGGGCGATCGCCGGCCCGGGCCTGACGCGCCGGATCCGGGCCGCGCACCAGTTCGTCACCTTCTGCCCCCCGACGCCCTTGCAGCTGGCGGTCGCCCGGGTGCTTGACAGCCCTGACTTCGAGAACCTGATCGCCGGCACGGTGGCGGGCATGTCCCAGCGGGTGAGCTCTTTCGTGGACACCCTCACCGGGCTCGGCATCCCGGCCGCCATGCCTGACAGCGGGTTCTATGTCCTCGCCGACGTCGGCGAGGATGCCACCAGCTGGTGTGACCGGATGCTCGTGGACCAGGGAGTGGCCGGGTTGCCGCTGTCGGTCTTCTACTCCCAACCGGTGCCCGAGGCTGCCACCGTGGTCCGCTTCGCCCTGTGCAAGCAGGCCGGCACGCTGACCGAGGCCAGCCGTCGGCTGCGCGCTCGGCTCCATTCCGGCGGGCCGGGCCCTTCCTGAGAGGTCGCTGATCGGCCGCCGGGGCAATCCGTCAGCCGGCTGGTCCCGAATTCCCTGACGAAGCGGCCCATCGGAGGCCGGCGCAGGGGAGCTGACAATGAGAGTCATCGCAAGATCACGGCGACGGGCGGGAGTGTTCGCGATGTCTGCCCTGATCGCCGTCGTCGGCGGCCTGGGTATCGCCCAAGCGACCACGGCCGCCACGCCGAGCCACGCCCCGAGCCATCAGCACGCCGAGCAGCACGGGGAGCATGGTGAGCACGGTGAGCACGAGCACTGAGTTCGAGCTGCCGCGGAGCACCAGCGCTCGACGCCCCGCCTCCCGGCGAGCTCCGGTCCCGGCGTTTCTATCCCAGCGCCAGCAGTCACGCTGGCGCTGGCTGATGGTGCCGGCCATGCTGACCGCTGCCGCGGCTCACCTGCCCGTCATCGCCGTCCACCTGGAGGAGGCGCCCTACATCGGCGTGCTGTTCGTGGTGCTCACGGCCGCGTGCGTCGGCCTGGCCAGCGTCGCGGTCAGTTGGGACCCCCCGGCGGTCTACGCCTTGTCGGCCCTGACCTGCGGGTCGGCGGTGCTGGCTTACGCGGCCACCCGGCTGGTGAGCTTTCCGTTGCTGGCCGGTGATGTCGGCTACTGGCTGGAGCCACTCGGCGTGCTCTCGGTCGCCTCGGAGAGCGTCGTCGTGCTCACCGCCGCCTTCGCCCTCGCCGCGGCGCGGCGGGCCATGCCGAGGGTGCGGCCGCTTCAGGCCTGAACCTGCTCCACCTCCAGCTGGCCCTGGACCAGGGCGTCGGCGACATCGTCGAGTACGGTGTCGTGGCTGAAGGCGTAGCCGCGCAACACCGCCAGGGCGTCCGGGGCGGTGGCGCCCAGCCGCGTCATCAGCATTCCCATCGCCACCCAGACGTTGGTGCGGCTGCGGACCGCCCCGCTCTGCAGCCAGATCGGTTCGGGCTCGTCGGAGAACGCGTTCACCGAACCGGTGATGGCCTGGGCGATGGTCAGGGCATCGATGATCTGGTCGCAGACCGAGACGGCGTCGGCGAGGCTGATGTGGGCCAGATCCTCGGGATTGATGACGAACAGGTCCAGTGCCCCCACCGTCTCGGCGCTCAGCCGCAGCGGCACGCACAGCGCTCCCCGGTAGGGCGTCTGCTTGAAGAACTCGGCGGCGAACAGCGGCCATTGCCGTCGGATGTCTGCCTCGGCGGCTATCACGATCCGGCTCGTGCGGGCCGCGTCCAGGCAGGGCCCCTCGCCCTGGGTGAACTGCAAGCGCTCGGCGTGACTTGCCACCTCGTCACTGGCGCCCACCGGCACCCTGAAGTCGTGATTGAGCAGGCTCAGCCCTGCTCCGACGACCGGCAGGACCTGCACGCAGGCCCGTGCCAGCCTGACCGGCAGTAGCTCCGGGATCGCCGTGGCCTGATCGCGGCCGCCAGCCCAGGCGGCCCGGAAGGACCGGGCAAGGTCTGATTTGGCGGTGAAGGCGGGGTGGTCGCTCTCGCCGGGGCTTTCGAACAGCGTCATGGGCGTGGAGCTTTCCGTGACTGCGGCGGGGGAGTTGGGCTCTCAACCCTCCGTCGGCTTTGTGTCCACACTAGCGAAAGGGTGTCTGCACGGGGCAGCCGGGCAGAGGACGGCCTCGGCGTGAGCGCGCCTTGTCCGAGAAAAAGCACCGGCCCGGAGCCGCCGGTGGCGACTTCGGGCCGGTGTTGCGTTGCTGGTGATCTTCGCGGCTCAGCCGGCGCCGTTCACCGGCGCCGACTGGGCAGCGGCGGGATCAGTAGCGGTAGTGGTCGGACTTGAACGGGCCCTCGACGTCGACGCCGAGGTACTCGGCCTGCTCCTTGCTCAGCACGGTCAGGCGCGCGCCGACCGCCTCAAGGTGCAACCGGGCCACCTTCTCGTCCAGGTGCTTGGGCAGCACGTAGACCTGGTTCTCGTACTCGCCCTGCTTGGTGTAAAGCTCGATCTGGGCCATGGTCTGGTTGGTGAACGAGTTCGACATCACGAAGCTCGGGTGGCCGGTGGCGTTGCCGAGGTTGAGCAGCCGGCCCTCGGACAGCACGATGATGGCGTGGCCGTCGGGGAAGGTCCACTCGTGCACCTGAGGCTTGACCTCGACCTTCTTGATCCCGGGCACGCGGCCCAGGCCGGCCATGTCGATCTCGGTGTCGAAGTGACCGACGTTGCCCACGATGGCGTTGTGCTTCATCTGGGCCATGTGGTCGACCATGATGATGTCCCGGCCACCGGTGGTCGTGATGAAGATGTCGGCCTCAGAGACGACGTCTTCGACCCGGACGACCTGCAGGCCGTCCATGGCCGCCTGCAGCGCGCAGATCGGGTCGATCTCGGTGACCACCACGCGCGCGCCCTGGCCGCGCAGTGACTCGACCGCGCCCTTGCCGACGTCGCCGTAGCCGCAGATGACGGCGAGCTTGCCGGCCAGCATGACGTCGGTCGCGCGGTTGATGCCGTCGACCAGCGAGTGCCGGATGCCGTACTTGTTGTCGAACTTCGACTTGGTGACCGAGTCGTTGACGTTGATCGCCGGGAACAGCAGTTGGCCGTCCTGGGCGAGCTTGTACAGCCGCTTGACGCCGTTGGTGGTCTCTTCGGTGACGCCCTTGATGTCGGCGGCGATCCGGGTGAAGCGCTGCTTGTCACGGGCCATGCTGTCAGTCAGCGTCTTCAGGATCTGCTGCAGCTCCTCGTGGTCGTCCTCGGCAGGCTGGGGCACCGCGCCGGCTGCTTCGTACTCCACACCCTTGTGCACCAGCAGGGTGGCGTCGCCGCCGTCGTCGACCATCATGTTCGGCCCACGGCCCTGGCCGAAGTCGAACAGCTGATCGGTGCACCACCAGTACTCGGCCAGCGTCTCGCCCTTCCAGGCGAAGACCGGGGTGCCGGTGGGCTTGTCAGGGGTGCCGTTGGGGCCGACCACGACAGCCGCGGCGGCCTCGTCCTGGGTGGAGAAGATGTTGCAGGAGACCCAGCGGACCTCGGCGCCGAGCGCCACCAGGGTCTCGATCAGCACCGCGGTCTGGATGGTCATGTGCAGCGAACCCGCGACCCGGGCGCCGCGCAGCGGCTGGGCGTCGGCGAACTCACGACGGATCGCCATCAGGCCGGGCATCTCGTGCTCGGCCAGTCGCATCTGGTGCCGGCCGTACTCCGCGAGCGAGATGTCGGCGATCGCGAAGTCAATTCCGTTAACGTTCTGCAGTCTTGTGCTCATGATTCCTTCCGGGTGACGAGTGATGACCGTAGGGGTCCCAGGTCAGCGGGACGGCCCGAACAGCCGGTTACGTGTGGAGGAGGACGTAACAAAGGGCACCTCCTCAGTGGGAGGCGCCCTTCACGTGATCACAGATCGAGCGTGGCGGACCGTGTCCGTCGCAGCGCCTCTCGACCTGGACCGCGCCAGCTTCGGCGCATAGCCAGTTTAACATGTCAGCCCGCCCGCCCAATCGTCGAAACTGCCGATATTTCCTGTCAGTCGCTGGCGGGACTCGACGAGCTGCCCGGCGCCGCTAGGGTGGCCAGCGACGCGCGCTGGCCAGAGCCCACCGGTCCCGCGCGTATGTGAGACGCGGGAGTGCGCGTGCGGGCATTGGTGGTCGAGCAGGGTTTCAGCCGGGGTGCGCTGGCGGCTGTCCGCGCGTTGGCGCAGGCCGGCTGGCAGGTCGGCGTGGGCGCGCCGGACGGCTGCGGCCTGGCGTCCTCGTCGCGAGCGTGCACGCGCCGGCACGCGGTGCCCGCCGCGCATGAGGACCAACCGGCGTTTCTGGCTGCGGTGGAGCAGGCGGTGCGCGAGGGCGGTTACGAGGTGGTCTTCGGCGCCGGCGAGGCCGAAGTGCTGACGCTGTCCGAGCATCGCGACGCAGTTGCGGCGGTGGTGCCGCACGCCGGTCACCAGAGCGTGCTGGACGCCCTTGACAAGGCGCGGCTGGCCGAGGCCGCGGTGGCTGCCGGATTCGGGGTCCCGCAGACCTTGGCCCCGGCCTCGCTGTCGGATGAGACCCGGCCGGTCGTGGTGAAGGCCCGCATGCACGCCCGCCCGGGCCTGGCCGGGGCGCCGCCACGGATCGACACCAACGTGGTCCTCGGCGCCACCGCCACTCGCCGCCGGGTCTCTGAGATCGCCGCTGTGGGGGGCGAGGCCGAGGTGCAGGAATTCCTGGACGGCTACCTGATGGCCTACGCCGCCGTGACGACCGCTGGCGGCCGGCAGGTCGCCGCCCATTCGATGCAGGTCGCCTCGCGGGTCTGGCCGCCCGGAGCCGGAGCAAGCTGCCGCGCGGTCAGCGTGCCGGTCGACCCCGAGCTGGCCGAACGCGCCGCCGCGCTGTTCGCAGCCCTGGGCTGGTTCGGCCTGGCCGAGTTGCAGTTCATCGTGCCGGCCGACGGGGTCCCTCGGCTGATCGATCTCAACGGCCGGTTCTACGGCTCGCTGGCCCTGGCGGTGCGAGCCGGAGCGAACCTGCCGGCGACCTGGGCGGCGCTGGCCACCGGCCGCTGGCGGGCGCCGGTGGAGCCGGTGACAGCCGTCGGGGGAGTGCGGTACTCCTGGTGGGAGGGCGACCTGCGCCGAGCGCTGGTCGAGCGGCGCGGCGGGGTGGTCCGTGACCTGGCCGGCGCGCTCTACTCCGGAGCCGGCGCCGTGCACAGCGTGGGCCGGTGGCGGGACCCGGCGCCGGCGTTGACCCACGCGCGGCGGCTGCTCACCGACCGTCGTGCCGCCGTCAGCAAGCGGGTCCACGTCGCCGGCTGACTAGCGGGCCGGTCGAGGCGTTGACAGGCCCGCGACCAGCGGTCCAGTCTGGATAACCGAGGCAACCTCGGTCCGAGGAGGATCCGATGGCGTTCGCGACCAGGCTGCATATCCTCGATTGCGGTGCGATGAGCTGTGATTTGACCTGGCTGCTTCTCAAGCCCGGACGCAGCATCCGCCCCCGAGCGGAGAAGGACCGACCCGTCGAGTGGTATCCCTGCACCACCCACGCAGTCCTGGTCGAGACACCCGAGGGCACCCTGCTCTGGGACACCAGTTGCCCGCGCGACTGGGAGACCAGGTGGGCGCCGACCGGCTTGCAGGAATTCTTCCCCTATGACCAGGTCAGCGACGAACAGCACCTCGACGCCAGGTTGGGGCAGCTCGGCGTGCAGGCTGAGGATCTCAGCCACGTGGTGCTGTCCCATCTGCATTTCGACCATGCCGGCAACGCCAAGATGTTCGCCGGGTCCGGCGCCACCCTGGTCTGCTCTGAGGCGGAGAAGGACTTCGCGTTCGGATATCAGGGCGAGTTCAGCGGCGCTCATCTCAAGGCTGATTACGACGGCCTGGAGTTTCAGACGGTGTCCGACGACTCGGAGTTCCTGCCCGGCGTCAACTTCATCCAGGCGCCCGGGCACACGCCGGGAACGATGGCTATGCAGGTGTCGCTGCGGGAGAGCGGAACCATGATCTTCACCTCGGACGCGGTGTACATGGGGGACTCCTACGGCCCACCCGCCGTCCCGGCTGCCATCGTCAACGACCTCGCCGCGTTCTACGAGTCAGTCGAGAAGATCCGAGGCATCGCCGAGAGGACCGACGCCACAGTGGTGTTCGGCCATGACGCCGCCCAGCTCCGGTCGATGCGACTGGCCCCGTCCGGTTCCTATGCCTAGCAGCGCGATCCTCACCGATAAGGCCAGCTCATGACGGGGTGTCCCGCTGGCCTTCTCCGCTCCGGTCCTCGCTCGCTGGCGCTCGCTGCGATCCTCACCGATAAGGCCAGCTCATGACCGAGTATCCCGCGCCGTCGCATCCGGAAAGCATCTTCACCTACGGCTGCCCGCAGCTGAAGTTCGGGCCGGGCGCCTCCGCTGAGATCGGTTTCGACCTTTCCCAATACGACGTTCGCCGGGCGCTGGTGGTCACCGACCGCGGTCTCAGCGCGACCGGCGTGCCGCAACGGATAGCCGAGCAGATGGCCGCCTTCGGCATCGAGGCCGAGGTCTTCGACGAGTCCCACATCGAGCCGACCGACCAGAGCCTGCGCCACGCCGTGGACTGGGCCAAGGCCAACGGGCCGTGGGACGCCTTCGTGGCGGTCGGGGGCGGGTCCAGCATCGACACCGCCAAGGCGGTCAACCTGCTGTACACCAATCCAGGCGAGCTGATGGACTACATCAACGCGCCGGTAGGCGCCGGCAAAGCCCCGAGCGTCGCGCTGAAACCGTTGATCGCGGTGCCGACGACCACGGGGACCGGCTCGGAGTCGACCACCATCTGCGTGCTTGACGTTCTTGCGATGAAGGTGAAAACCGGAATCAGCCACGTCCGGCTACGACCCACTCTGGCGGTCATCGACCCGGACCTGACGCTGACCCAGCCCGCCGGTGTGACCGCGGCCGCCGGCATGGACATCCTCTGCCATGCCCTGGAGAGCTACACCGCACGCCCCTACACCACCTACGAGCACAAGCGGGCTGAGCAACGGGTGCCCTATTGCGGGTCGAACCCGATCGCCGACATGTGGTCGGAAAAAGCGCTGACTCTGCTGTCCGGATCGTTCCGGCCTGCGGTGCGCGATGGCGAGGATCGCGACGCCCGGCTGGCGATGGCGATGGCCGCGACCTTCGCGGGCATGGGCTTCGGCAACGCCGGCGTGCACATCCCGCATGCCAATGCCTATCCGATCGCCGGCCGGGTCAAGGACTTCCGTCCCAAGGACTACCCGCAGGAGGAACCGATGGTCCCGCACGGGATGTCCGTGGCGCTGACCGCTCCGGAGGCGTTCCGGTTCACCTTCTCGGCCCAGCCCGAACGCCACCTCCGGGCTGCCCGGCTGCTGGCGCCCGACGCCGATCAACCCTCTGACGCCTCAGCGTTCCTACCCGCTGTGGTGGCCGCCCTGATGCGTGACATCGGCCTGCCCAACGGGGTGGGCGGGGTCGGTTACGACGAGAGCGACATCGACGGCCTGGTCGGCGGTGCGATGAAGCAACAGCGGCTGCTGGCGACCTGCCCCCGGCCGGTCGGCGAGGAGGATCTGGCCGCGATATTCCGCCGTTCGATGAGCCTGTGGTGAGTCAACGATGCCGATCTATGACCTGCGCTGCCAGCAGGGCCACCGTTTTGAAGTGATCCAGTCCTTCACCGCGGAGCTGCCGGCCTGCCCGGTGTGCCGGTCGCGCGCTGTGAAACTACCGGCCGGATGCGCGCTGTCGGGCGTGGCCGCCGTGCCACCCGCGCACGACAGCCAGCCGCAGACCTGGCGGGGCACCTATCATGGCGACCGCGGCTACCTGGCTGAATTGCGCGCCCAGGCGCAGGCGCGTAGTCGGCTGGAGGCCAAGTACCCGGAGCTGGCCGCAGACCAGCGGCCGGTCATCGCCCATGAGGGACGCTATGAGGCAGCTCCGCTGCGGCTGGGCGATCCGCTGGAATAGTGGAGCCCGCGCCATGGTTTAGAACAGCGTTTCCCCAGGAGGAGCGTCATGCGAGGCGACAGCGTTGAGATCGTCATAGACGCCGGTGAGAGCAGCCGGACCTACACCATCACCGCCACCCGGGCGGGCCGTCGGGTCGAGGTCAGCCACGGTCGCGGCCTGGTCGAGGTCACCGAGGTCACTCGGGGCGGCACCCCCGTGCGGACCGCGCGGTTCATGAGCGGCCGGGTGATCGCCGTCGTGGAGCACCCGGCAGCCGACGCCGCGTTGGCCGACGACTCGTCGGTCACTCCGCTGCACCGTCCGGCCTGAGCTGCACCGTCCGGCCTGACCATCCCGGCCCGAAACCGTCCGGCCCTTCAGACCCGCATTGGGGTCAGCTGTTGTGCTGGCGCTCCTCCTGCACCCGGTGCGGCACCCGTAGCAGCCGCACCGAGGTGACCAGCACCAGGCCGCCGACCAGATTGCCGAAACTCGACCAGAGAAGCGCGCCGACCCAGTGGCCCCAGTTGTAATCGGCGCCGCCGCTGAACAGCCCGGCCGCGATCAGGATCGAGTCGAGCACCGAGTGAAACAGCTGCGCTCCCACCAGGACGAAGGACATCACGATCGCGGGAATGACCTTCACGCCCATGTTGTCGCTGGCGTGCTGCATCCGGGTGAGCAGGGTGATGACGGTGCCGCCCAGCACTGCCAGGAAGAACGAGCGCCACGACACCCCCAGATGGGCGTAATGGCCGCCGGACTCGATCGCGGTCGGTTGCAGGTCGGGCAGCGCCACCACGATCATGCCGGCCAGGATCAGCCCCCCGGCCAGGTTCATCAACAGCGTCACCACCCAGAGCCGGATCAACTGCAAGACGGTGCCGTGGCCGGCCACCAGGGCGGTGACGGGCACCAGGAAGTTCTCGGTGAACAGCTCGCTGCGAGCCATCAGCAGGGCCACGAACCCGATCGTGAAGGCCAGCGCGGCGAGCAGTGGATCGCCGGTCTCGTGCTTGACCACCAGGTAGGCCAGCACGCCTACCCCGATGTCGATCCCGCCGAGAAAACCGGTCGCCAACAACGGCAACAGCGGCCGGGAGAGCCGATTGTCGCCTTCGGCGACCAGCCGGTCGAAGGCGTCCTCGATCTCCGGTTCCTCGCGGGCGCCGACCGGTGCGATGACATCGCCGGCGCCGCCGGATGGTCGTGACATGGGCGAACCTCCCACAAGGCCGTGCCGTCTGACGCCGAGTTCGCTCGCCGCTACCGCGAGCCTACCCACGCCCGGCCGCACGCCGGTGGTGTCCGCGTGCCGTTATACCGGCAGTCCATACGCCTCAGCTGACCGACAGCGTCACGTAGTCGAGGAAGAATGACGTCTCCCGGCTGGAGTCCTCCTTCGCGGTGAAGGTCACCAGCAGCTGGCGGCCGGCATGCTCGGACACGTCGAAGCTGCGCTTGCGGTAACCGGTCTCGGCATCGAGGTTGGAGTAGGTGGCCAGCGAGTCCAGCACCGAGCCCGACGGCGACCGCAGCGTCACCGCCAGCGTGTCGTAAGCGGTCGAGGTGCTCCGCTGGGCCGTGTCGATGTCCAGCCAGAAGCTCAGGCGGGCCTGGCAGCTCACCGGGATGGTGACCAGCTGGCTGAGCGTGTCGGTGTCAGCGACGCCCTGGCCGCCCAGCGTGGCCAGCCAGCTGCCGGCCCACGCCGGCTGCTCGGAAGTCTCGCGTGCCACCACGCCGAGGTCGCTGACCCAGGGTCCGACCGTGCCCCTCTCGAAGCCGGGGTTGACCATCAGCTGCGCCGCCAAGCAGCCCGGATCTGGAACAGGGTCGGGGTCGGGATCGGGGCTGGTCGTCCAGACGTTGGTGATCGGGGTGGCGCTCGCGCTGGCGCCGGCGTACGGCAGGCCGTAGGCGTCCTCAAGGGTGCGAAGCACATTGTAGTGATTTATTCGCTCGGAATACGTGCCTTGCTTGACCTGGGCGCCGACGAAGACCGTCGGGATCCGGTTTCCGGAGTTGTTGTCATCCTCGTCGAAGGTCAGTATCAGCAGGCTGTTGTGGGTTTTGGCCCACTGCGCGTAGCCGTCGATGTGCGACTTCAGCCAGGCGTCGCCCTCGCCGACGGTGCCGTCGTGCATGTCGTTGTCCAGGTTGGGGATCACGAACGACACCGTCGGCAACTGGTTGTAGTCGGTGGGAAAGGCGTTCAATGTCAGGTTCGACGAGGCCGGGACGTTGGTCCAGTTGACCCACGGGTTGTGCCTGCGGACGTAGGCGCCGCTGCTGCAGCCGGTGTAGCCGTCATACGGCATCGACTCGGAATATCCCTTGAAACTCAGGCCATTGGCGATCAGCGCCGCACCCAGGTTGGGAGTGCTGAAGGTGTGCGGGCAGGAGTTGTCGTCAACGCCCTGGAGGGAGCCGGAGAACAGGGCGAAGTAGTTCGGCTGGCTCGGGTGGGTGATCGCGTAGGACTGGCTGAAGTTGGCGCCGGTCGCGGCGAGCGAGTTGATATACGGGGCCGCCGGATTGCCGATCACGTCGGTGTTGGAGTGGTTCTCCATCACGACCACGACGACGTGGTCAGGACGAGGAACTCCAGCAGCCTCGGTTGAGGCGGCGCCGGCCGCATCGAGGGCAGCGCCGCTCATCAGCGCCACCATCGAGGCGGCCAGCACCAGGCGTATCGGTCGAATCACGGGCATAACCAGGACCTCCCAAAGTCGGGTTGTCCTACCGTGCGTCAGCCGCGATGCCAGCGCAAGTGCCCGGCCCGTGAAATTACCGGCTACATCGCGGCATTAAGGCCCAGGAGTGTTTGCCTTTGTGATCAAGGGCGGTACTCGAAAGCTCCGATGTCAGGCCGGGTTCCGTAGCGGGGCAGGTCGCGGATGTCGAGCAGGGGAGCCCCGGTCGACCGGCCGGCGTCCACGGCCGGCGAGCCCTTGGTGAGCCGGTAGTCGAAGGCCGGGGCGTTGACGAACGCCGGGGCGGAGCCGACGTTGCCGACCGCCAGCCTGATGTTGGGATTGCCGTTGAAGTTACGGATGTCGGTGATGGTGTGGGCCGGGAAGCTGTAGAACATCCCGTTGCCGCTGTTGGTGATCAGGTTGTTGGAGTAGGTGGCGAACTCGCCCATCTCAAAGATCTGGAAGTTGTTGTTCCCGGTGAAGATGTTGTTGACGATCGAGGCCTTGCCCGAGGTCTTCTTCGCCACGAACAGGCCACCGCCGGAGGCAGCGCTGCCGGCCCGGGAGGCGTTGGAGACGATGGTGTTGTTGACCAGCACCAGCGAGCCGGTTCCGACGAAGGCGACACCGCCACCGAGCGGCGCGGAATTCTGCCGCAGCGCGTTGTTCTGGATGGTCGCCTCGGAGTTGGCCAGGTAGATGCCGCCGCCACCCGGGCCTGAGCCGGTGTCGATGACGGTGTTCTTGGCGATGTTGTTGGCGTTCACCGTCGACACCGAGCCCTCGGCCAGCACGATGCCGCCGCCGAAGCGGGTGGTCCGGTTACCGATGATGCTGTTGTGCGAGATGATCGGACGCGACCAGCCGAATACCGCGATGCCGCCGCCGCTGCCGCTGCCCGGCCACGCCGCTGAGGTGAGGGCCGAGTTGCCGGTGATCACGTTGCCGGTGATGCGGGGCGTGCTGCCGGTGGTCTCGACCTCGATGCCGCCGCCGTAGGGCGAGCTGTTGCCGGTGATGGTGTTCTTGGCGATCACCGCGTTCACGCCGGTGCGCAGCATGATGCCGCCGCCTGCCTGGCTGGACACGTTCGAGGTGATCTTGTTGCCGGTCACGCTCGGCGCGGAGCGGGCGCTCGGGCGCGAGACGTCGTTCTCCAGGTACACGCCGCCACCGCCGTAGGCGCGGTTGCTGCTGATGGTGTTGCCGGTGATCTTCGGGTTGGAGTTGATGACGGCGAAGACCCCGCCGCCGAACCTGGCCGCGGTGTTGTGGTGGATGTTGTTGCCGGTGATGGTCGGGTGCGAGTTGTTGTAGACCAGGATGCCGGCGCCGTCATTGGAGCGGTTGGACACCAACTCGTTGCCGCGGATCGTCGGGCTGGCGTAGTTGGCGATGGTGATGCCGCCGCCTTGGCCGCTCGGCGCCGATCCGGAGACGATCCGGAAGCCCTGCAGGGTCATGGTCCCGGCCGGGATGTTCTGGATCATCACCGGCGTGCGGCCGGGATTGCCTGCGATGACCGTGACGCCAGGGCCTGAGACCGAGCGGACCGTGATCCGCTTGCCGACGATGCTGATGTTCTCCCGGTAGGTGCCGGGTGACACCGAGACGGTGTCGCCGTTGCGGGCGGCGGCGATGGCCGCGCCGATGGTGCGGTAGCTGCTGGGGACGGAGAGTGTCGCCGCCCCCGCCTGGCCGGTCGGGCCGATCAGGGACAACAGCCCGCCAACTAGGACAGCCGTTGACGTACCGGCGATAACTCGTCTCATGGAAATCCCTGCTCGAAGCGGTAAATTTAACAGCAAATTGATGCTGACTCTAAGTGACTAGTTAGTCACTCGCAAGCGGGAGGCAGGATTGCGGCAAGGGGAGTACGCCCCATGAGTGAGGATCAGGCGCGGCGTCAGGAACCCCGCGATGTCATCGAGGCGGCGTTGCCTCGTGCAGACCGCTAACCCGCGGTGGACCGCGCGGCCAGGGCGGTCAGGGCGTCCGGACCCATCTTCCAGGCGCTGCGGGCGCCGTCCGGCCGGCCGCCGACGCCGCGGTAGAAGCCCTGGGCGAGCACATTCCACTCCTGGACAGACCACTCGAGCCTGACCAGACCACGCTGGCAGGCCTCGACGGCCAGCGCGGCGAGCAACCCGCGCCCCAGCCCCCGGCCGCGGTGAGCGGGCTGGACGTACAGGTCCTGGAGGTAGATCCCGGGGCCGTCGACGGCGGGGCCGCCGTCGATCCCGCAGCTGCCGTCACCAGCGCAGAAGTCGAGGCGCCACAGCGCGCAGCCGACCACCGTGCCGCGCACCTCGGCGAGATGTCCGAACAGCGCCGGCTCGGCGCCGAACAGCGCCCTGCGCAGCCGGCTCCGGGTGAGCCGGTGTCGCAGGGGCGCCCTCTCGTACTCGGCCAGCTCGTGGACCAGGTCGGCGACGGCGGCGACGTCGGGCTGGCCGACCGCCCTGATGACGTCGCCGCGCACCGTCTCAGCCGAGTTCGCGCAGCAGCGGCAGGACCTGCTGGCTGAAGGAGGACAGGAACCGGGACTGGTCATGGCCGGGAGCGTGAAAGACCAGGTGGTTGAAGCCGTAGTCCAGGTACGGCCGGATCGCCGCGACCGCGGTCTGCGGGTCGCTGGCCACGATCCACCGGCTCGCGATCTGCTCCAGCGGCAGTGCCGCGCCGGCTGCCTGCATCTCGATCGGATCGTGCAGGCCGGACTTCTGCTCAGCGGTCAACGACAGCGGCGCCCAGAACCGGGTGTTCTCCAAGGCCTGCTGGGGGTCGGGGTCGTATGAGAGCTTGATCTCGATCATCCGGTCCAACTGCGAGCCGTCCCGGCCGGCCGCGGCCAACCCTTCCTCGACCGCCGGCATCAGCTTGTCCTGGTAGAGCTCGGGGCCCTTGCCGGACGTGCAGATGAAACCGTCACCGGCTCGTCCGGCGTACTTGGCGACCACCGGGCCGCCGGCGGCGATGTAGATCGGGACGCTCTGCTCGGGCCGGTCATAGACCGTGGCATCGGTGGTCTGGTAGTACTCGCCGTCGAAGCTGACCCGCTCCTCGGTCCACAACCGGCGCATCAACTGCACCGCCTCGCGCAACCGGGCGAACCGCTGCTTGAAGTCCGGCCACTGCACCCGGGTCACCGCCACCTCGTTCAACGCCTCGCCGGTGCCGATGCCGAGCAGCATCCGGTTCGGGTAGAGGCAGGCCAGCGTGCCGAAGGCCTGCGCGATGATCGCGGGGTTGTACCGGAAGGTCGGAGTCAGCACGCTGGTGCCCAGCTGGACCCGCGAGGTGCGCTCGCCCACGGCGGCCAGCCAGGCCAGCGAGAACGGCGCGTGGCCGCCGTCGTGCTGCCAGGGCTGGAAGTGATCGGAGATCAGCACGCTGTCCAGGCCGGCTTGCTCGGCCTGCACCGCGTAATCCAGCAGTTGGCGAGGGCCGAACTGCTCGGCCGAGGCCTTGTAACCGATCTTCAACGATCCGGTCTCCCACGACATGGCGCTGCCTCTCTGTGAAACGGCGGTTGACGGCGACTTGAGCCGGCTCAGCCGCTGCCGGCCATTCCGTACACCCGGCTGACCGCCAGCCGCAGCATCACCCGCTGGCCGGTGACCATCGCCTGCCGGAACTCCTGCCAGTCCGGGTGCTCACCCTGGATGTCGCGGTAGAGCGCGACGAGGTCTTCGACGGTCTGGTCCTGCGGATCGGCTGCCACCGGGCTGAGGTCGGCCAGCGCCTCGGCCACCGCGTAGGACCAGAAGTCCGGCGCGCTGACGTGCAGGCTGGCTCGCGGGTCGCGCAGCAGGTTGCGGTACTTGGCCCGGCCGGTGGTGATCGAGATCCTGGCCACGCCGGCGCCTGGCGTGGACGGGTCGGGGGTGAAGGCGTACACCACGTTCGACAGCTGCGGCCGGCCGTCGGACTTGATGCTCGCCAGCACGCCGAAGTGCCGCTCGGCGAGCAGCTCGACAAGTGGGTCAGTGCCTTGGACGGCTGTCATGCTCGCAACTCTCCGGGGGCTCGTCGGTCAGGGGGCGCCTCCACCGTAGGCCACCGGCCACCCGGCCTGCTCGCGCGCCGGATCGGCTCAGGACGGCGAAACGCCGAGCCGGGCCGGTGCGCTCGGGCGTAGGGGCGGTGGCTATCCTGCTCTGAGTAGGAAACCGGCGGTCGGCGGACGGCTGGAATCTGACAGCATGCCTAAGCCGGAGGCAGGATTTTGACGACCACTGCAGGTGCCAGCTCCACCGCCAGCCCGCTCGATCTCGAGCCGGCGCCGATTGTGAGCCGCCCCTACCCTGCCGATCGCCCCGCCAGCGGCTCGATGTTCCTCCAGGTGTTGCGCACCACCGATCACAAGCTGATCGGCCGGATGTACATGGTCACCTCGTTCGCGTTCTTCATGCTCGGGGGCCTGATGGCACTGGTGATGCGGGCGGAGCTGGCTCGACCGGGCATGCAGATCCTGTCGGCGGAGCAGTACAACCAGCTGTTCACCATGCACGGCACGATCATGCTGCTGTTCTTCGCCACCCCGAGCGTGTTCGCCTTCGCCAACCTGGTGCTGCCGTTGCAGATCGGCTCGCCGGACGTGGCATTCCCGCGACTGAACGCCTTCTCCTACTGGCTCTACCTGTTCGGCGCGATCGTCGCGTGCCTGGGCTTCCTGACGCCGGGCGGCGCCGCCGACGGCGGCTGGACGTTCTACCTGCCGCTCAACGACATGACGCACTCTCCGGGGATGGGCGCCGACTTCTGGATCCTGGGCCTGGCGCTGTCGGGGCTGGGCACCATCCTCGGCGGCGTCAACATGGTGACGACCGTGCTCACCTTGCGGGCGCCCGGCATGACGATGTTCCGGATGCCGATCTTCGTGTGGAACATCCTGGTGACCTCGCTGCTGGTGCTGCTGGCCTTCCCGATCCTGACCGCCGCCCTGCTGGTGCTCTGGGCCGACCGGCACCTGGGCGCGCAGGTGTTCGCCTCGGAGAACGGCGGCGCGGTCCTGTGGCAGCACCTGTTCTGGTTCTTCGGCCACCCCGAGGTCTACATCCTGGCGTTGCCGTTCTTCGGGATCGTGTCCGAGATCTTCCCGGTGTTCGCCCGCAAGCCGCTGTTCGGCTACAAGGGCCTGGTGCTGGCCACGCTGTCGATCGCCGCGCTGTCGCTGACCGTCTGGGCCCACCACATGTTCGCCACCGGCGTGGTGCTGCTGCCGTTCTTCTCCTTCCTGTCCTTCCTGATCGCGGTGCCGACCGGGCTGAAGTTCTTCAACTGGATCGGCACCCTGTGGCGGGGCTCGATCACCTTCGAGTCGCCCATGCTGTTCTCGATCGGGTTCCTGGTGACCTTCCTGTTCGGTGGCCTGACCGGCGTCGTGCTGGCCAGCCCGCCCGCGGACTTCCACGTCTCGGACACCTACTTCGTGGTGGCGCACTTCCACTACGTGCTGTTCGGCACGATCGTGTTCGCCGCCTACGCCGGCGTGTACTTCTGGTTTCCCAAGTTCACCGGCCGTTACATGGACGAGCGACTGGGCAAACTGCACTTCTGGTTGACCTTCATCGGCTTCCACCTGACGTTCCTGGTGCAGCACTGGGTGGGTAACGAGGGGATGCCCCGCCGGTACGCCGACTACCTGCCCGGGGACGGGTTCACCACCCTGAACACCATCTCCAGTATCGGCGCGTTCCTGCTCGGCGCCTCGATGCTGCCGTTCCTCTACAACGTCTACAAGTCCTACCGCTTCGGCGAGGTGGCCACCGCCGACGACGCGTGGGGCCACAGCAACTCCCTGGAGTGGGCGACGTCCTGCCCGCCGCCGCGGCACAACTTCACCTCGATGCCCAGGATCCGCTCCGAGCGCCCGGCGTTCGAGGCGCACTACCCGCACCTGATCGACCGGCTCGAACGCGAGGCCCACGCAGACAAGAAGCACCGCGAGCTGGAGACAGTCGGCCAGGCCGCGGTCGGCGGCGAGGGCCAGCGTCAGGGCCGCCGGGACCCCGACCCCGGAAGCTGAGCGCGACCGGGCCTGGTCACCGCTCGGCGAGGAAGCTGAGCACCCGCCGGCTCAGCAGCGCGGCCGCGTCCGGGACGTAGGAGGGCAGCGTGCTGTCGGCGAAGTAGTGCTGGTCGCCGGGGTAGAGGAACAGCTGCCCGTCCGGGGCCTGTTCGAGCAGAGCGCGGGCGGCGTCGAGGTCGCCCTCGCCGGTGAAGATCGGGTCGGCGTCCATGCCGTGCACCTGCACCGCGACCTCGGCCGGCCACTGCGAGCCGAACTCCGACACCGGGACGCAGGAGTACATCAGCAGCGCCCCGCGCGCCCCGGCCCGGGTCTGGGCCAGGAACTGCGCCGGCAGCACCCCCAGCGAGAAGCCGGCGTACACCAGCTCCGCGGGCAGCTCCTGGACCGCCCGGGCGCCGCGCTCGATCACCTGTCCGAACCCGACCTGCTCGGCATGGGCCACCCCCTGCTCCAGGGTGTCGAAGGCGCGCCCCTGGAACAGGTCAGGCGTGTGGACGGTGTGCCCGGCGCGGCGCAGCTCGTCGGCGAAGGCGACGATGCCGGGGGTCAGCCCCAGCGCGTGGTGGAACAGCACTACCTCAGCCATCTCCGACTCCCTTCTCAGGACGCTCAGCATCTCACCAGGACGCTCAGCCGAAGGTGACGCTCAGCCGAAGGTGACGCTCAACCCCGGGTCGCCGGCGGAGAGTTTGAGCGCCTCCCAGGGCAGCGCCGTCATGGCGGCGCGGTGGTGCCGACGCGAGTCCTGCAGGCTGGGACTCCCGACCTGCTCGCCCTCGCGCAGCACCGGCACGCTCAGCAACCGGTCGCCGGCCGCCGGCTCGAAGCCGGCACGCTGCTGCACCACCAGCTCCTCGGTGGCTGTCCCCGAGGCCCGGTGCCGCCGGTAACCGAGCTTGGCGCCGCCGACGCTGCCCTTGTGCTCGCTGCGCTTGGTCACCGGACGGCCCTGCACCTCGACGAGCTTGTAGACCAGGCCGGCGGTCGGGGCGCCGGAGCCGGTGACCACCGCCGTGCCTGCCCCGTAGGTGTCCACCGGCGCCGCGGCCAGCGCGGCTATCGCGTACTCGTCGAGGTCGCCGCTCACCACGATCCGGGTGTCGGTGGCGCCGAGCCGGTCGAGTTGGGCGCGCGACTGGTGGGCCATGACGGCAAGGTCGCCGGAGTCGATCCGGATCGCGCCCAGCTTGGGACCGGCGGCTTGGATCGCGTTCTCGATTCCCTGGCTGATGTCGTAGGTGTCGACCAGCAGGGTGGTCGAGGCGCCCAGCGAGTCCAGCTGGGCGGCGAAGGCGGCCTGCTCGCTGTCGTGCAGCAGGGTGAAGGCGTGCGCGGCGGTGCCCGTGGTCGGAATGCCGTAGCGGGCCCCGGCCGCCAGGTTGGAGCTGGCCTGGAAGCCCACGAGGTAAGCGGCTCGGGCGCAGGCCACCGCGGCCTGCTCGTGAGTGCGCCGCGAACCCATCTCGATGATCGGCCGGTCACCGGCGGCCACCACCATCCGGGCGGCCGCGGCGGCGATGGCGCAGTCGTGGTTGAGCACCGACAGGATCAGCGTCTCCAGCACCACCGCCTCGGCGAAACTGCCGGTCACGCTCAGGATCGGCGAGTGCCCGAAGTACGGCTCACCCTCGGCGTAGCCGCTGATGTCGCCGGTGAACCGGTACTCGGCGAGGAAGTCGGCGGCGCGGCCGTCGATCACGCCCTCAGCGACCAGCCGTTCCAGCTCCTCGGCGGTGAACCGGAATGCCTGGATCGCCGGGATCAGCCGGCCGAGCCCGGCGGCCACACCGAATCGGCGGCCGTTGGGCAGCCGGCGGGTGAACACCTCGAAGGTGCAGCGCCGCTGGGCGGCTCCGTCGGCCAGCGCGGCCGTGAGCATGGTGAGCTCGTAGTGGTCGGTGAGCAGGGCGGTCGACTCGGTGGACATGCTGCAGATCGTGTCAGAGCCGCCCATGCCACCATGGACGCATGTCCACCCCGACCATCACTCCGCAGCGGGAGGCGGTCGCCGACCAGCAGGCCGACGAGGCTGCCGAGGCAGACCGTCCCTGGGTGACCGTGGTCTGGAACGACCCGGTGAACCTGATGTCCTACGTCACCCACGTGCTCATGAAGGTCTTCGGCTATCCCAAGGACAAGGCCACCGCGTTGATGCTCGACGTCCACCACAAGGGGCGGGCGGTGGTGTCCTCAGGTCCGCGGGAGCGGATGGAGGGCGACACGGCGACCCTGCACGGCTACGGCCTCTGGGCGACCGTCCAGCGTGACTCATGACCGGGCACAGCGGGATGGAGCGGCGATGAGGGTGCGGCGCAAGGCAGGCGCCCTGCGGCTGGAGATCGGTGACGGCGAGGCTGCCCTGCTCGGTGGCCTGCTCGATGACTTCGCCGACGTCCTGGCCGAGCCCGATCAGGACGACCCGGTCATCCAGCGGCTCTATCCCGCTGGCTACACCGATGATCCGGAGGCCGCCCAGGAGTACCGGGAACTGGTCGAGAGCGACCTGCGGGCCGAGCGGATCGGCCGGCTGCAGGCCTGCCGCGCCGAGCTCGTCGCCGGCGGCGGGCGGGTGACGCTGGACGCCGAGGCCACCGATCGCTGGTTGCGGGTGCTCAACGACCTGAGGCTGGCGCTGGGCACCCGGCTCGGCGTCACCGCCGAGGCCGAGCTGGATGACGACGAGCCCGCGGCGCAGGTCTACTTCTGGCTCACGGCTGTGCAGGACATGCTGGTCATGCAGGTGCTGTGAGTGCTGGCCCGATATCGTGGACGACTGTGTTGAGACTGCCCGCGCCGATCTACGACGCGATCATCGCCCACGCCCGGCGTGACCATCCCAACGAGGCGTGCGGAGTGGTCGCCGGCCCAGCCGGCTCGGACCGACCGCAACGGCTGGTCGAGATGCTCAACGCCGCGGCCTCGCCGACCTTCTACCAGATGGACTCCGGCGAGCAGCTCAAGCTGTGGCAGGCGATGGACGAGGCCGACGAGGAGCCGGTGGTGATCTATCACTCGCACACCGCCACCGAGGCCTATCCCTCACGCACCGACATCGCGCTGGCCTTCGAACCGCAGGCCCATTACGTCCTGGTCTCCACCGCTGACCCCGACTCTGTCGAGTTCCGGTCCTACCGCATCGTCGAGGGCGTGGTCACCGAGGAGCCGGTCGAGAAAGTGGATAAACCGGAAACCGATGCGCCGTAGGCATATTGCCGCCGCGTCCGTGGTTGGGTTCGGTGTACTGCGGCACAACGACATCTTGAGGAGTCTCCATGGCCGTCGAGGTCAAGATCCCGACCATCCTGCGCACCTACACCGGCGGGGTGAAGACCGTTCCCGGCGAGGGCGCCAACCTGGCCGCTCTGCTCGATGACCTGGAGTCCCGGCACGCCGGGCTCAAGAGCCGGCTGGTCACCGACGACGGCTCGCTGCACCGCTTCGTCAACGTCTACGTCAACGACGAGGACGTCCGGTTCACCGGGTCGCTGGACACCGCGCTGTCAGACGGTGACGCGGTGACGATCCTGCCCGCGGTCGCCGGTGGTAGCCGGGCACTGGGTGGATCGCGAGTCGACGCAGCACGGTGACCCGTTATGACTCGCTGGCCGATGCCGTCGGGGGCACTCCGCTGGTCGGCCTGCCGCGGCTGTCACCGCGCTGGGAGGCCACCGTCGACCAGCCGGCTGTCCGGCTCTGGGCCAAGCTGGAGGACCGCAACCCGACCGGCTCCATCAAGGACCGAGCGGCGTTGGCCATGGTGGCAGCAGCCGAGGCCGACGGCCGGCTGACGCCCGGCTGCACGATCCTGGAGCCCACCTCCGGCAACACCGGCATCTCGTTGGCGATGATCGCCAAGCTCAAGGGCTACGGGATCGTCTGCGTGATGCCGGAGAACACCTCCTCCGAGCGTCGGCAGCTGCTGGAGATGTTCGGCGCCCGGATCATCTCCTCGCCGGCTGCCGGCGGTTCCAACCAGGCGGTCGCACTGGCCAAGCAACTGGCCTCGGACAACCCCGAATGGGTGATGCTTTACCAGTACGGCAACCCGGCCAACGCTCAGGCCCATTACGAAGGGACCGGACCAGAGGTGCTGGCCGACCTGCCGAGCATCACCCACTTCGTCGCGGGGCTGGGCACCACCGGCACGCTCATGGGCGCCGGCCGGTTCTTGCGTGAGAAGGCGCCCGGCGTCCAGGTGATCGCCGCCGAACCTCGCTACGGCGAGCTGGTCTACGGCCTGCGCAATATCGACGAGGGTTTCGTGCCGGAACTGTATGACGATTCGGTGCTGACCTCGCGGTTCTCGGTGACCTCCTACGACGCCCTACGACGGACTCGGGACCTGGTCGAGCAGGAGGGCCTGTTCGCCGGCATCTCGACCGGGGCGATCCTGCACGCGGCGCTGGCGACCGCGGACCGGGCTCTGAAAGCAGGCCAGCGAGCCGATGTGGTGTTCATCGTCTGCGATGGCGGTTGGAAGTACCTGTCGACCGGCGCCTACTCCGGCTCGCTGCAGCAGGCTGCGGAGAAGCTGGAAAGCCAGCTCTGGGCCTGAGCCGCCTTCGGACTGCGACGCCGGCCCGGCGGTAACCTGGCCAGGGTGAGCACACCGCTACCGGGTAAGCCCTCGCCCCGCCAGATCCGCAAGCGGCAGCGGCGCCAGGAGCTGATCGACACCAAGCTGCTGCGACCGGTCCGCCCCACCAGCGCCGGCGGCGCCGTCGTCGTGATGGGCGGCTTGCTCGCGGTGCTGTGGGCGGTGCTCGGCATCGACGCCGCGCTAGGGCATCCGCTGCTGGAACTGGGGATCAAGCCCCGCCGGCTCGACGGCCTGGCCGGCATCGTGCTCGCCCCGGCGCTGCATGCCGGCGCCGATCAGCTGGCTGCCTTGTCCATTCCGTTCGCGGTGCTGGGCTGGCTGACCTTGACCGCCGGCCTTCGGCCCTTGGCCCTGGTGACCGGCGCGGCCGCGCTGACCAGCGGGCTGGTCGCCTGGCTGGCAGGGCCCTCCGATCAGGTGATCCTCGGCGTCAGCGGGGTGCTGCTGGGCTGGCTGGGCTACCTGCTGGCGCGCGCCCTGTTCGGGCGCAGGGTGGTGTGGATCGCGGTGGCGGTGGCGGCGGCGTTGGTGTTCTCCGGACTGTTCCACAGCTTGCAGCCCGGGGTGGGCGAGCACGAGTTCTGGGCCAGCCAGCTGGCTTCGTTCCTCGCCGGCGCCGGACTCGGCGCCATCCTGCACCGCGGCGGGCGCAACCGACCGGCCCGGGCCCTGCGACCGCGGCGTTAGCGGCTCAACCCGCTTGAGACCGCCGGCGTCGCACCGGGCGATTCTCAGGGTGCGGTTGCTCTCAGCCGGTGATGAAGCTGAGCCGCACCGTCCGGACGGCGTTGTCGACGTTGGTGTCGATGAGGCAGATGGACTGCCAGGTGCCCAGCTGCAGCCGGCCCCCTAACACCGGCACCGTGGCGTACGGAGCGATCAACGCGGGCAGCACGTGGTCGCGGCCATGACCGGGGGAGCCGTGCCGGTGCTGCCACCGGTCATCGGCCGGCAACAGCTCGCGCAGCGCCGCCAGCAGGTCGGAGTCACTGCCGGCGCCGGTCTCCAGGATCGCCACCCCGGCGGTGGCGTGGGGCACGAAGACGTTGAGCAGGCCGGCGTCACCGGCCTGCAGGAAGCCGGCGCAGGTGCTGGTGATGTCGCACACCTGGGGCTGGTCGCCGGTGCGGAACTGAAAGGTCTCGGTGCGCATGCCAGCCATGATGCCCTTGCCGGTCAGCACGCCGCTCAGCACGCCGGTCAGCCGGGCTCACCCTTGCCCACCCGGAGGTGGGCCAACCCGTCGCCGGCGGCGCTGTCGGTGTCCCTCGATAGGCTTGCCGGCATGAGTTCCCGTCCCGACGGCCGCGCCGCCGACCAGCTTCGTCCGATCACCATCACCCGCAATTGGCAGGCCTACGCCGAAGGCTCGGCGCTGATCGAGTTCGGCGAGACGAAAGTGCTGTGCGCCGCCTCGGTCACCGAGGGGGTGCCGCGCTGGCGGCGGGGCAGCGGCCTGGGTTGGGTGACGGCTGAGTACTCGATGCTGCCGCGGGCAACCCTGACCCGCAACGACCGCGAGTCGGTGCGCGGCAAGATCGGCGGTCGCACCCATGAGATCTCGCGGCTGATCGGCCGCTCGCTACGTGCCGCGGTCGACCTGTCCGCGCTCGGCGAGAACTCCATCGCCATCGACTGCGACGTCCTGCAGGCCGACGGCGGCACCCGGACGGCAGCCATCACCGGCGCCTACGTGGCGCTGGCCGACGCCGTCGGCTGGCTCGGCAAGCGCGGGTCACTGGCCCGGACCGACCCGTTGATCCACACGGTGTCGGCGGTGTCGGTGGGGGTGATCGACGGCCAGCCGCGGCTGGACCTGATGTATGAGGAGGACGTCCGGGCCGAGACCGACATGAACGTGGTGGTCACCGGCAACGGTGACTTCGTGGAGGTGCAGGGCACGGCCGAGGGCGTGCCCTTCCGCCGTGACGAGCTCGACGCGCTGCTCGATCTCGCCGTGGCCGGCTGCGCTGAACTGGCCGGCCGCCAGCAGGACGCGCTGGGTCGATGACGGCCCGGCTGCTGTTGGCGACCCGCAACCGCAAGAAGCTTGACGAGCTGCGGCGCATCCTCGCGCCTCAGATGCCGGTCGAGGTGCTGGGCCTGGCTGACGTGCCGACCTTCGAGGAGGTGCCCGAATCGGGCGCCAGCTTTGCCGAGAACGCCCTGATCAAGGCGGTCGAGGCGGTCAAGCACACCGGCCTGGTCACGGTGGCCGATGACTCAGGCTTGGCGGTGGACGCGCTCAACGGCATGCCCGGGGTGCTGTCGGCCCGTTGGGCCGGCGCCCGCCATGACGACGCCGCGAACCTGAACCTGCTGCTGGAGCAGCTGGCCGACACGCCCGATGACCGGTTGGGCGCGGCGTTCGTGTGCGCGGCGGCGCTGGTCACTCCCGACGGCAGCCAGATCGTGCGCGAGGCCCGGATGACCGGCCGGTTGATCCGGCAACCCCGTGGCGCCCACGGCTTCGGTTACGACCCGATCTTCGTGCCCGACGGCTCGCAGCTGACCAGTGCCGAGTTGCCGCCCGCTGAGAAGGACGCGATCAGCCATCGGGGGCAGGCGCTGCGAGAGCTGCTGCCGTTCATCCTGCGGGCACTGGGCGGTCCTGGCAGCGAGTAGCCGCCGAACCAGCGTGGGCAGCTCAGACGCGATTGGCCGGATGCTTTTGTCGGGCCGGTCGGCTGGCAGCGGCTACCGTTGTGGAGTCGAAGAGATGCCTGCGCGGCAGAGTGGAGCACAGTTTCATGCGAGTGACCGGCCTGGGCCATGCCAGCGTGCTGATCGAGACCGATTTCGGCAGCGTGCTCACCGACCCTTGGGTGAACCCGGCCTACTTCGGGTCGTGGTTTCCCTTTCCCGACAATTCCCAACTGGACTGGGACACCTTCGGCGACGTCGACTACCTGTTCGTCTCGCACCTGCACCGCGACCACTTCGACCCCGAGCACCTCAAGCGGCACATCAGCAAGAAGGCCACCGTCCTGCTGCCGAACTACCCGACCAGCGAACTCGAGGACCAGTTGCGCGAGCTGGGGTTCACCTCGTTCGTCAGAACCCGTAACGACGAGGTCGTCGAGCTCGACGGGCTGCAGGTGATGATCGATTCGCTGATCTCGCCGACCGACGGCCCGATCGGGGACTCGTCATTGTGGCTGTCCGACGGCAAGCACATCCTGCTCAACCAGAACGATGCCCGGCCCTCGGACCTCACCTCGTTCACCAAGCTCGGCCACGTCGACGTGCACCTGCTGCAGTTCTCCGGCGCGATCTGGTTTCCGATGGTCTATGACCTGCCCAAGCGGGCCAAGCAGGCCCTTGGAGCGACCAAGCGGGAGCGGCAGTTCGACAGAAGCCTGCGCTACATCGATGACCTGCAGGCGAGCTACGTCTTTCCGACCGCGGGCCCGCCCTGCTTCCTGGACCCGGAGCTGTGGGGCTTCAACGACATCTTCGGCGACGAGTCCAACATCTTCCCCGACCAGAAGGTCTACTTGGACTGGCTCGCCGAGCGGGGCCGGGACAACGGCCGGCTGCTGCTGCCGGGCACGGTGGCGCACGTCGACGAGCCGGGCTGCCCGCTGGAGCACCCGGTCTCTGACGCCGAGGTGGACAAGCTGTTCGATGACAAGGCCTCCTACCTGCGTGACATGCAGCAGCGGCGCCAGCCAGAGGTCGAGCAGCAGAAGCTGACCTGGGCCCATCCCGAGATCGACGTGTTGGCCGAGCTCAAGGCATGGTTCACCCCGCTGCTGGAACAGGCCGATCACATGGCGGCCGGAATCAACGGCGGAGTCAGGTTCACCGCCACCGACGACGAGCGCGGTGACCTCGACTTCATCCTCGACTTCGTCACCCGCGAGGTGCGCCCCTATCAGGACGAGAAGGTCCGCTACCGGTTCCAGACCAAGCGCGTCTACCTCGAGAGGCTGATCTTCGAGCACGAGATCGACTGGGTCAACTCGTTGTTCCTGTCCTGCCGGTTCACCGCCACCCGGATCGGGCCGTACAACGAGTTCGTCTACACCTTCTTCAAGTGCCTGTCCGAGGAGCGGCTGAACTACGCCGAGGGCTACTTCGCCGAGTCCCGCCATGACGATGAGATGGTCACCATGAACGGCTGGACCTTCCAACGAAGGTGCCCGCATCTCAAGGCGGACCTGACCCGGTTCGGCCAGGTCGCCGACGGGGTGCTGACCTGCCAGATGCACGGCTGGAAGTGGCGGCTCACCGACGGCAAGTGCATCACCTCGGTCGGCCGGCCATTGCGCACCGGGGACCGGCCTCAGCCCGGATGAACTGACGGCGCCCGGACCGCGGCGAATCGCAGCTCGGCGCCGGGCCGCAGCTGCGCCAGCAGGTCCAGTTCGGCAGCGGGCAGCACCGCGATCACCGGATAGCCGCCGGTGACCGGCGCGTCCGGGCCGAGCACGATCGGCTGACCGTCCGGAGGCACCTGAACCGCCCCGGGCAGGGTGGGTTCGGACGGCAACTCGGCGGCGGCGCGCTCGGCGTCCGAGCGCAGCCCCAGCGCGTTCCCGGCCAGCCGGACGCCGATCCGGTTGCTGTCCGGGCGCACCTGCCACGGCGAGCCGAACAGCCGGCTGAGCGACTCGGGCGTGAACCAGTCCGCTCGCGGCCCGGCGGCCAGCCGCAGCGTGGGGGTCCCGGCCGGCGGCCCCGACCCGGCCGCGCCGCTGAAGTCGCTGGGCTCGCCGGCCGCCGTCGGCCCGATCCGAAGCCGCCGGCCGGCGGCCAGCACGGCCGGGCCCAGGCCGGAGAGGGTGTCGGTCGCCCGGGAGCCCAGCACCGGGGCGACCGCCAGACCGCCTCGGATCGCCAGGTAGCTGCGCAGGCCGGTCGCCGGCGCGCCGACGGTGAGAACGCTGCCGGCCGGGCAGCTCAGCGCGGCGTTCCAGCCACCGCGGTGGCCCGACAGCTCGCACCGGGCACCGGTGAAGGCGACGGTGGCCGCGTCGGCCAGCCGCAGCGCCAGCCCCCCGAAGGTGATCTCGATGCCGGCCGCGGACTCGTCGTTGCCCACCAGCCGGTTGGCCAGCCGCAGTGCGCCGCGGTCGGCCGCCCCGCTGCGGCTGACGCCGAGGTCGGAGTAGCCCAGCCGGCCCAGGTCCTGCACGGTGGCCAGCGGTCCGGGGGACAGGACCTCGATCATGCCTGGCGCAATCGGACGGCGGCGCCGGGCCGCAGCAGGGTGGGAGGCTGGCGGTCGAGGTCGAAGAGCACCGCGTCGGTGTGTCCCAGCAGCAGCCAGCCGCCTGGTGACTCGCGCGGGTACACCCCGGTGAACTCGCCGGTGATGGCCACCGAGCCCGCCGGCACGACCGGCCGCGGGCTGGCCAGCCGGGGCAGCCGCAGCGCCGGGTCCAACCCGCTGAGGTAGCTGAAGCCCGGCGCGAATCCGCAGAACTGCACGGTGTAGTCGGCCGCGCAGTGCCGCCGGATCACCTCGGCCACCGGCATGCCGCACTGCCTGGCGACCGACGCGAGGTCCGCGCCGTCATAGCGCACGGCCAGCTCGACCACCGGCTCAGGCTGGCGCGGGGCCGTCGAGCCGGCCTGGCCGGTCAGGCAGCGCTGGATGAGGTCGCGCAGCTCCTCGACCGGGGCGGCGCCCGGATCGAATTCCACCAGCACGGTCCGGGCGGCCGGAACCACTGACAGCACGGCCGGGTGCTGCTGCGCCACCAGGGCCTCGCGCAGCGGCAGGACGTCCTGGGCGGTGGGCAACTCGACCAGCACGGCGCTCTGGCCGTAGGGCAGCAGCGTCCAGCCGGCCATCAGGCGAAAGCCGCCAGCCGGACGCCGGCGCCGGTCAGCCGAGCGCGCACCGCACCGGCTATCTCGACGGCGCCGGGGGTGTCGCCGTGCACGCACAGTGAGTGAGGCCGGACGGCCACCCGGCTGCCGTCGACGGCCCGGACCTCACCGTCGGTGACCATCGCCAGCGCCCGGTCGGCGATCTCGTCGGCCTGGCGCAGCACCGCCCCGGGCTGCTCGCGCGCAACCAGCGAGCCGTCGGCCTGGTAGCCGCGGTCGCAGAAAGCCTCGATCACCACCGGCAGGCCGGCCTCGGCGGCGGCCGAGGCCAGCGCCGAACCGGGCAGCGTCAGCACCGGCAGCGGCCGGTCCCAGTCGAGCAGGGCCCTGACGACGGCGCCGGCCTGGCCCGCGTCGGCGGCCGCGGCGTGGTAAAGCGCGCCGTGCGGTTTGAGGTAGCGGACCCGGTCGCCCGCGGCCCGGGCGAAGGCGTCCAGGGCGCCCAGCTGGTAGAGCACGTCGGCGCTCAGGTCGTCCGGGGCGATGTCGATCCGGCGACGGCCGAAGCCCGCCAGGTCCCGGTAGCCCACCTGGGCGCCGATGGCCACACCGCGCCGGACGGCTTCGGCGCAGACGCCTCGCATGATGACCGGGTCGCCGGCGTGAAAGCCGCAGGCCAGGTTGGCGCTGGTGATGATGTCGAGCATGGCCTCGTCCGCCCCGGCGGTCCAAACGCCGAAACCTTCGCCCAGGTCGGCGTTCAGATCGATCCGTGGGCTGTCCGGCATGAGACTCACGCTATCGGCTGGCGGTTCGTTCGGCACTGCCTGCCAGGCGCGGCTGCTCAGAGGTTGAGCAGCTGGACGGTCGCCAGAGTCGGCTGAGCCGAGCCGCCGGCCGGCTCCACCGACACCGCCATCCGGGTCACCCCGTCGAGGTTCCCTGAGGCCGGCACCTCGACGTTGCCGGCCTGGTCGGGGCGGAACACCCCGCCGGAGACCGGCTCACCGCTCTTGTCCATCATCCACAGCTGGTAGGTCTGGTCGCTGGGCAACGTCGGCATGCCACGCCCCACCAGCACCAGCTTGCGCTCGCTGCGGGAGTAGATCAGGATGCCCTGGCCCTGCTTCATGGTGGTGGTGGCGGCCTTGACGTCTGGCGCGTCAAGCAGTTGCTGGACGGCCGACGCGCGGACGCCAGCCGCCCGCTCTGCCTCGCGGTGCTCGGTGAAGCCCCAGGCCGAGACGGTGATCGCGGCCAGCGCGCAGGCCGCGGCCAGCCCCTGCCACAGCGACTTGCCCCGGTCCCGGCGCAGCGGCACTACGTTGTCGGCGCGCGCGCTGTCGACCAGCGGTGGCAGCGGCCGGCTCTGCGCGACAGCCCCCAACACCGCGGCCCGCAGCTGGGGCGGGGGGCTGACCTCGCTGAGGTGGCTCAGCTCGGCGGCGGCGTTGCGCAGCCCCCGCACCTCCTCGGCGCACTCGGCGCAGGTCTGCAGGTGCCGCTCGAACACCGCACGCTCGTCGTCGTCGAGGGCGTCGAGTGCGTAGGCGCCGACCAGGCCGGTCAGCTCGTCGGTCATGCCGTCACCCCCAATGCGTCGCGCATCCTGATCAGACCGTCTCTAATCCGGGTCTTCGCCGTGCCCAGGGGAACCTTAAGCAATTCGGCCACTTCTGTGTGGGTGTAGCCGCCGAAGTAGGCCAGCGTGACCGCCTCGCGTTGAGCCGGGGTCAGCTCGCCCAGGACCTTGCGAACCCGTTGCGCCTCCAGGTTGGTGTGCGCCTGCTCGCTGACCGAGTCGTAGGGACGCTCCTCGTGCAGCAGGGCGTACTTGTCATCACGCACCATCGACGACTGCGCCGACCGGACCCGGTCGACCGCGCGGCGGTGGGCGATCATCAGCAGCCAGGGCAGCGCCCCGCCCTTGCCGGCGTCGAAGCGGGCGGACTGCCGCCAGACCTCGAGGTAGATGTCCTGGGTGACCTCGGCGGCCTGGGCGGGGTCGCGGATCACCCGAAGCACCATCCCGTACACCCGCGGCGAGGTCTGGTCGTAGAGGTCGGCGAAGGCGTGCTCGTCGCCCCGCGAGGCGGCGCGCACGAGGTCTTCCAGGGTCGTGACCGCAGGCTCGGCCTTGGCGCCGGAGGAGCGCTCGAACCACATGGCAGTCATGCTAGGCCGACCCTGAGCAGTGCCGAGCCGGCTGACCCTGCTCGCCCGGCTTCGCCGGCGAGTCGAGGGTGAGCGGTCCGGGCCATGGAGGTGGTTCGGAGCCGCCTGCGCCGGCGGATTGCCGGGTTGCCCGTGCTGTCGACGGCGGGGGTGTCGGGGAGCCGGTGCTGGGCGTCCCGGACGTCTCACGACGCGGTTGGGTCGTCAGCTGGAGTAGTAGGGCCGGGGGGAGTCGAACCCCCACTGTCACGGACCTAAACCGTGCGCCTCTGCCTTTGGGCTACGGCCCCGTCGCCGCAGAGCCTACTTGCTGGCCGCCAGCCCGAGGTCGCGGCGTAGCTTGGCCACGTGGCCGGTGGCCTTGACGCCGTACTGGGCCAGCTCCACGACGCCCTCGGCGTCGATGACGAAGGTCGAGCGGATCACGCCGGTCACCGTCTTGCCGTAGAGCTTCTTCTCGCCGTAGGCGCCGTAGGCGCTCAGCACCTGCCGGTCGGGATCAGACAGCAGGGGAAAGCTCAGCCGCTGGTTGTCGCGGAACTTCGCGAGCTTGGCGGGCTTGTCGGGTGAGACGCCGAGCACCGCGAACCCCTCGTCGGCGAAGCTGTCCAGGGTGTCGCGGAAGTCGCAGGCCTGCTTGGTGCAGCCCGGGGTGGAGGCCGCTGGATAGAAGTAGACGATGACCCGCCGGCCACGCAGCTCCGACAGCGACACCGGCTTTCCGTCGGCGTCGGCGAGGGTGAAGTCGGGTGCGGGGTCACCGGCGGCGAGGCGTTCGGTCATGGGTACACGGTATCGGCCCGGAGTCGGGTTTGGCCGGGTGGATAGGCTGGCCAGACAGCGACCTGTCAGGTCCGACGGAGTAACGAAGGAGCCACGGTGGCGACCCAGCGCGACGCGAGCCAGATCCGAGCAGAGATAGAGCAGGCCCGAGACCAGCTCGCGGTCACCGTCGACCAACTCGCGGTCCGGCTGGCGCCCAAGAGGCTCGTCGACGATGCCAAGACCACGCTCAAGCAGAAGGCGATGACGCCCGAGGGCAAGGCCGTCATCAGCGGCGCCGGGCTGCTGCTGAGCGTGATGATGATCCGCAACCTGCGCCGCAGCCGGCGCGATCGACGCGATCGGCGCAACCGGTAGGCCTGTCGCCGACCGGTGGCGCACTCATCGGTTGCGGCTCAGCCGCCTCCGACCAGGTTTCCGAGGTGGCGGCGCAGGTCCTCCACGCGGGCCACCGGGCGATGGAACAGCACGACCACTTCCAGGCCCAGGTCCACCCGGGCTGCCGGCTTGCCGAGCAGGATGTAGCCGCCGATCTCGAAGCTGTCGTCGGCGAGCCCGATCCGCATCCGCACCGGAGTCCGTGGCTGGCACAGCGCCTGGTGCTCGGGAGGCACCACGCCGCGCAGCGCGACCTCGCTCAGGTCGATGAGCTCGCCCGAGGTCTGCACGTCCTGCCCGTCGGCGCCGGCGTAACCGATGCTGAGACTGGCGTCGAGGTTGGCCCGGGCGTAGCGCCGGCGCTCCTCGCGCCAGGCGGTGCCCTGAACCTGGACGGCCAGCATGCCGACCTCGCCGGAGGTGGCAACGCTCAGCAGCATCACCGGCAGCACCCGCAGTGACGTCTCGTCCGGCCAGGTGACCAGCAACCGGGTGCCCAGCGCGAAGGCGCCGGTGGCGGGCAGGTCTCGGGGTGGCTGCAGAAACAGCACGCCGGGCTGGGAGCGGGCGACTTCGCTGCGGTAGGCGCGGCCTTGTTGGTCGCGCAGCACTACCGCCGTCCCGTCTGCCGGTACGTCGGTCATGGCCTACCGGCCGCTGCCGCGCTCACGGGCGCAATCTTAGGGACAACTCGGGCGCTGTCGCAGCGAAACAGCCGGATCACGCCGAACCGGTCAGGGTCGTTCGCCGGCTGCGGGGGCGGCGTCGCCGCCGGCCGGCGGCGTGCTCGAGCCCGACTCGCCCAGGGCGCCGCGCAGCGCGTCGACCGCGTCGTCTGTGCTCGAGACTGCCTGGGCATTGGATCGCTGGATTTCCTCGTAGATTTCTTTGCGGTTGACCTTGACCGACCGGGGGGCCTCGATGCCGATCCGGACCGCGTCGCCGCGGACCTCGAAAACGGTCAGGACGATGTCGTCGCCGACGACGATGCTCTCGCCGACACGGCGGGTCAGAATCAGCAAGGCGACGCTCCAGCGGGCAAGTGGGCCGGGTCCGGCACCGACAACGCTAGCCTGCTTGCTGTAACAACGGTGCGCGTAGGGGCAGATCGGCGTCACTGAGCACCAGTTGCAGGGCGGTGCCGCGGTCAGCGGCGATCACAATCGGCGCCAGCAGGTTGGCGGTGGCGTCGCTGAGGCCGTCGGTCACGGTGACGATCACCAGCAGCACGACCTCGTCGTCGTCGCCCACCCCCAGGGCGCTGACGTCGGAGGCGTCCAGCAGCGGTGCGTACTCGGGGAAGAACCGCCCAGGCGCGGCGACCACGAACCGCAGGCCGGGCGTCTTGGCCGAACGCAGCGCGTAGAGCACGCCATGGGCGTCCAGGGCCGAGACGGTGAAGTCGCGCTCGTCCTCGAAACCGGGTATCGGTGTCGCGAAGGTGATCCGGTCCGGAAGGGTGGCAGCCCGGGAGCGCGGCTTGAGAGCGCTCACCTCGCCACCTGGCTCGACGCTCACTCCTACGACGGTGCTGTGCTTCACGCTCACCTCAAGAAGTCCAGTAGCGAGATCTGGCTGACCTTCGCCGTGGTGGCCAGCGCGGCTTGATAGGCGGCGTTGGCTGAAGTCACCTGTATCGCCATATCGGCCAGGTCGATCTCTTGCAGTTCCGACAGCTGTGTTCTCAACTGAATGCGATTGGTGCTCGCGGTGTTCTGCACGCTCTGGATCCTTTGATACTTGGCGCCGGCCAGTGACTGCTCGTTGGTGATGCTGATCTGCCGGGCGTCCAGTTGCTGCAGGTCAGCACCCAGCCCAGACGGATTGGTGCGCAACTTCGCCGAGATGTCGGAGAGCAGGTCGAAGAGGTTGCTGCCGTTGGCGCCGAAGGTCGCCGTCCCAGGGTTGTTCAGGTCGATGGCGTTGTTCGCCCCGACGGTCCTGGTGACCGTGCCGGTGTCACCGACATAGCTTCCGGAGGTGTCGAAGGCGACGCCGCCGGCAGTGGTCCCGCCGAACACCGGACGGCCGAGGTAGCTGGAGTTAGCCAGCGACAGCAGCGAGGACCGGGCCTGGTCGACCTGCTGAGCCAGCGCCTCGTTTGAGGTGGTGTTGCCGGTGCCGGTGTTCATGCCTTGCAGCACCAGCGAGCGGACCTGCTGCAGCTGCTTGGTGACGCTGTTCAGGGAGCTGTCGACCGTGGTCAGCCAGCCGAGGGCGTCGGTGGCGTTGGCCTGCTGCTGGTTGAGCTGCTTGAGTTGGGAGCGCAGTTGCAGCGCGGTGACCGTGCCGGTGGGGGAGTCCGAGGGCTTGGTGATCTGCCTGCCCGAGGACAGCTGCTGCTGCAGCGTGGCCAGCCGGGAGGCGCCTGCCTGCAGTCCGGCCAGCGCGCCCTGCGAAGCCGAGCCTACGGTGACCCTGAGCATCACAGCCCCACCCTTCCGGTATGGCTGATCAGGGTGTCCAGCATCTCATCGACCGTGGTCAACACCCGAGAAGCCGCCTGATAAGCCCGCTGATAGGTGAGCAGGTTCGTGGTCTCCTCGTCGAAGCTGACGCCGGAGGAGGACTGCGCGAGCGCGTCGACGCTGTTGGTGACCGCCTGCTGGACGGTTGCCTGCTGGGTGGCTCGTTGGACGTCGGTGGCCAGGGTGCCCACCAGGGTGCGGTAGGCGGCGTCCGCGCCGGCGTTGGAACTGCCCAGCTGGGACATGCTCAGTGCCTTCGAGCCGTCCAGGTTGCCGCCGGGGGAGCCGGAGGCGGCCAGCTTCGCGGGGTTGGTGACCACCACCGACAGGGTGGCGGCAGTGCTGCCGGCGAACAGCGGCCCGCCGGGGTTGCCGGCCAGGTCATAGCCGCTGGCCTGATCGGCGTTGACGGTGCTCGCCAGCGCGGCGGCCACGGCGTCCAGTTGCGCGGCGTAGCCGGGCAGGGCGGTGCTCAGCCCGTCGACCAGCCCCTGCAACGAGCCGCCGGCCGGGCCGGCCGGAACGCCGCCCACCAGGATCTGGTTGCCGCTCAGGGAGACGGCGCTGGCGGTGACGCCAGAGACCAGGCTCTGCCCGCCGACGGTCACGGTGGCGGCGCCGTTTGCCCCGATGCTGGTCTGGGCGCCGGTCAGGTCGGCCAGTGTCATGAGCAGGCTGTCGCGCTGGTCGGCCAGGGTGTTGACGTTGGCGCCGCTGGCGGTGGCCACCGCGATGTCGCCGTTGAGCTGAGCGAGCGCGGTGGCGGCAGTGTTGATCTTCACGGTGGCGGCGGTGGCCTGCTGTGACACCGACTGGGTCAGCCGGTCCAGTGCCGCGCTGCTCTGGTTGAGGGTGCTGGCCAGGCCGGCCGCCTTCTGCAGCACCACGTTGCGGGCCGCGAGGTCGCCGGGGTTGTTCGCCACCGCGGCCCAGGAGTTCCAGAAGTCGTTGAGCTGCTCGGCCAGGCCGTGGTCGCTCGGCTCGTCGAAGAGCGCCTCGGCCGAGGACAGCACGGTGGTGGTGGTCTGCAGGTAGCCGTTGTCACCGTGCTCGGCGCGGGCGCGGGCGTCGATCATCGGATCGTTGAGCCGGGTGGTTCCTGAGACGGTGACCGAACCGTGCGGGGATTGGGTGGCGTACAGGGCCGACACGCCGGTCGCCGGGCCGACCGCGGCCAGCTCGGCGCGCTGGCGGGTGTAGCCGGCGGTGTTGGCGTTGGCGATGTTCTGGCCGGTGACCTCCATGCCGTAGCGCTGCACGTTGAGCGCAGCCAGGGCATTGGTCAGGCCGGAGAACGAGCTGCTCATGACGAGCCTTCGCTGTGACGCTCGCTCATGCCTGCTCGTCCATCAACATCGGGCCGTTGGGGGAGGCCGCGGTCGAGCCGTGGGAGTCATAGGTCTGCACCGTCTCGGTGACCGAGAGCAGCGCTTGGCGGACCGAGCGGGCGCCGGCGGCCAGCAGCACCCGGTTGTGACCGGTCGCGCCTTCCACTTCGGCGACCAGTTGCAGCAACGCCTGCCGGTGCTCTCCGAACAGCGTCGCCCAGGGCTGCGGCGCAAGCGCCTCGAGTTCAGCCAGCGTGGGAGGGGCCGGTAGCCGCAGGTCGTCGGCGATCGCGTCGACCTCTGCTGCCCGCAGCACCTCGGTTCCGCGCAGCTGCTCAAGAGCGGCTTCGATCTCGTCGTTGGCCTGAGCCAGCCAGCGGGTCTGCCCAGCGCTGACTATCAATTGCTCCTCGACAAGCTTGAAGAGCAGTAGTTGCAGCGCATCGCGCTCGCGCCACAGCAACGTCGATACCTCGGAGAACCCCATGGTTTTACTTCCCGTAGTCGTCAACATGACTACCTCACACTCCCCTCGGGTTCAACGCAACTAATCGGCACTCCGCTGCCGGACTTGAACGGTTGGGCTCCGCTGAGGGGTCAAAGCAGACATCGCGAGCGACACGCCGTAGTGACGTAGATCACAGTGACTCTGAGTATCCGAAACTTAACGCAGCTAATACATTAAGCCCGGGTTAAGTCAGCGGGGGCGAACTTAACCGCCAGTAGTCGGAATCGATTCGGTGCGACAGCAAAGTACGTAAATGCCCAGCAGCACCACTGCCACGAGAAGAGTAACGATGACGATGAGTCACAAGGCCTCCGCACCGTCGATGATCGCGTCGGCTGGTTCAGCCGCCAAGGCGTGCCCCCTCGGCGTGGAGACCCTGGTCCGGGACAACCTGGCCCTGGTCGGACACATCGTCCGCGAGACCATGACCCGGCTGCCGGCCCACATCGGCCGTGACGACCTCACCTCGGCGGGGATGACCGCGCTGGTGCTGAGCGCGCAGGGTTATGACGAGTCGCGCGGGGTGCCCTTCGCCCGGTTCGCCGCGATCCGCATCCGCGGCGCCCTGGTAGACGAGCTGCGCTCGATGGACTGGGCCAGCAGGTCCGTCCGTGGCCGGGCCCGCGAGGTCGAGGCCGCCCGCAACCAGCTCGCCGTGACCCTGGGACGCTCACCCCGGCCGCAGGAGGTCGCTGACACCCTGGGCTTCAGCGTCTCCGAGCTCGGCAGCATCGACGCCGACGTGCACCGCGCCAGCGTGTTGAGCCTGCAGGGCTTCGCGCCCGAGACCGGCGCCGCCATGGTGCCCGACGCCCAGCGCGGCCCCGAGCAACTGGTGTTGGACCGCGAGCAGCTGGGTTACCTCCACGACGCGATCGCCGAGCTGCCCGAGCGGCTGCGCCACGTCGTGCAGGCCTACTTCTTCGAGCAGCGGCAGATGGCAGACATCGCCGCTGAGCTCGGCGTCACCGAGTCACGTATCTCCCAGCTGCGCGCCGAGGCCCTCAAGCTGCTGCGCCACGGCCTGGCCAGCGCCGAGCCTGAGCTCGCCACGCCGGCCGAGCCGACCGGCCGGGCCGGCGCCCGGGTCGCCAGCTACGCGGCGGCAGTCGCCGCCCGCGGCAACCTGTCCAGCAGGTTGAAGATGTCAAACGCCTTCGGCGAGACGGTCTCTGCGCAGTACGGCTCGGCGACGCCGCGCCGTCACGAGCAGCTCGACCGCTCTTCGATCGCCTGACGGCGCCCCGCGCGACAAAGTAGCGGCTAACCGCTCAAGTCGCCGCCCCGGCTGCCGAACCTATAGACGAGCTGATCCACGGATGGATCGGCCGGCCCGCTAAGGGTCACCCGGACTCTGTTTCAGGAGGAAACCAAATGAGTCTTCGCATCAACACCAACGTCGGGGCCCTCAACGCCTACGGCAACCTGTCCGCCAACCAGGCTTCGCTGCAGAACGCTTTCGAGAAGCTTTCCAGCGGTCTGCGGATCAACAAGGCGGCCGATGACGCGGCCGGCCTGTCGATCAGCCAGGGCCTGACCTCACAGATCAACGGTCTCACCCAGGCCGTGCGTAACGCCCAGGACGGCACCAACGTCGCCCAGATCGCCGACGGCGCCCTGGCGACCGTGCAGAAGATCCTGCAGCGTCAGCGCGACCTCGCCGTCCAGGCGTCCAACGGTGGTTCGCAAGACGCCGCCGCCCAGGCCGCCGCCCAGTCCGAAATCACCAACCTCAACACCCAGCTCAACAACATCTCCGCGACGACCTCCTTCGGCGGCACCAAGCTGCTCGACGGCAGCTACACCGCCGCGGTCGGCGTGTTCCAGGTCGGCGCCAACAACACCGCCAGTGAGCAGATCTCGCTGGCGCTGACGTCCTCGGACAGCACCACCCTGGGTGTCTCGGGTGTCAACGTGGGCACCACCGCAGGCGCCCAGTCCGCGATCGGCACCATCGACGCCGCGATCGCCTCGGTGTCAGCTTCACGGTCGCAGATCGGTGCCACCCAGAACCAGCTCGGTTACACCATCAGCAACCTGCAGACCACGATCCAGAACGTGACCGCCTCGCGTTCCAACATCACCGACGCCGACCTGGCGACGGAGGTCACCGCGATGAGCCAGGCTCAGATCCTGACCTCGGCCGCCACCTCGGTGCTGGCCCAGGCCAACTCGGCTCCGCAGGCCATCCTGAAGCTGCTGCAGTAAGCAGTCCTGCCAGCAAGCAACCAGCAACACCGCTGAAGCGATCCGGCCGGGGCTCGAACAAGAGCCCCGGCCGGAGCGCCTCGGTAGGTAAGGAGTGCACGTGAGCGCGTTCTCGATCGGCGGGTTGTCCTCCGGTATCGACACGGCCTCTCTCATCTCGCAGTTGATGACAGTGGCCGCGCAACCGCAGACGCAGTTGAAGAACCAGCTGTCCGCGCAGCAGAGCGTGCTCACCGCCTACCAGGCGATCAACA
Organism: Jatrophihabitans sp.; assembly: GCA_036399055.1. NCBI lineage: Bacteria > Bacillati > Actinomycetota > Actinomycetes > Jatrophihabitantales > Jatrophihabitantaceae > Jatrophihabitans > Jatrophihabitans sp. The sequence goes on along the minus strand of DASWNX010000006.1, from coordinate 27,353 downwards.
CCAAGCTGACCGCGTTGCAGGCCGCCGCCGACGCGGTGAAGCAGGCCAGCACCTGGGCCGCCACCAAAGCGGTCTCCAGCAGCACGGCCGTGATCGCCTCGACGACCTCGGCCGCGGCCTCAGGCTCAGCCACCACCTTCGACGTGATCCGGCTGGCCACCGCCCAGATCAGCACCGTGGCAGCCGCGGGCGCCGTGGTCGCCTCGCCCCCCAACGGCATCGACGTCGTCGACTCCAGCGGCGTCACCCACCATCTGACGTTGGCCGACGGCAGCGCCGCCTCGGTTGCGACCGCGGTCAACAACGCCGCGCTGGGCATCCGCGCCTCGGTGGTCAACACCGACGCCGGCCCGCTGCTGCAGTTCACCTCGGTGGCCACCGGCGCAGCCGGCGCTTTCACGGTCAACGGCCTCGACACCGCTCCGCAGACCCTGGTCGCGGCTCGGGACGCCAAGATCGCGGTGGGTGATCCCAACGCCGGCGGATACACCATCTCCAGCAGCAGCAACACTTTCAACAACGTCGTGCCCGGCGTGACCTTCAGCGTCGGCGCCGTCGTCTCGGGGGTGACGATCGCGGTCTCCAGCGACGCCACCGCGATCAGCGACAAGATCAAAGCCCTGGTCGACGCCGCGAACGCCACTCTCGCCGAACTCGGCAAGCACACCGGCAAGGGCGGGGTGCTGGAGAGCGACTTCCAGATCAACTCGATCACCAACAGCGTGCTGTCGACGGTGAGCCGAGGCGACAACACCGGAACCAGCTTCGCCCCGATCGGCGTGCAGCTGACCTCGACCGGCACGCTTGCCTTCGACGCCACCGCCTTCGCCGCCGGCTACGCGGCCGACCCGGCCAAGGCCCAGGCGGCTGCCGCGACCTCGCTGGCCGGCGCCCTGTCCAGCCTGGCCATGAACAGCTCCACTGTCACCCTGAGCCCGTTGATCAACTCCGGCACGTCCCAGGTCGGTCAGTTGAACAAGCAGATCGCCGACTGGGACACCCGGCTGGAAGGCCAGCGAACCGCCATGCAGTCCAAGTACACGGCCATGGAAGTGGCATTGCAGAAGTTGCAGGCCACCTCCAGCTACCTGACCTCGGCGCTGTCCGCGCTCAGCGAGTCCAACTCCGCCTCGCGCAAGTAGCCCCTCACGACCTGACCGCTCGCCCCCGCGGGGCCGGCGCCAACCGAAGAAGGAGATGATCGCCCGTGCCAGCTGACGCCGCCCGCGCCCGCTACCTCGCCGACGCCGTTGCCACCGCGACGCCGGCCCGGCGCATCGTCCTGCTCTATGACCGGTTGTGGCTGGACATCCAGCGTGCTCAGGCTGCTCAGGACTGCGGCGACGCCACCGCCCGGGACCACCTGCAGCACGCCCAGCAGATCGTCGCCGAGCTGCTGGGCAGCCTTGACGTCGCAGCCTGGTCAGGCGCCGGCGACCTCGCGTCGCTGTACTCCTACCTGCTGCGCGAGCTGATCGGCGAGGTGCTCGAGCCGCAGCCGGGCCGGCTGGCAGCCGTCACCAAGATCGTCTCTGACCTGCGCGCCAGCTGGCAGCAGGCCGAAGCCCAGTTGCAGGGCGGCGTGCCGTCCAGCGGGGCGGTAGCGGCCGACGGCCGGGAAGCAGTCCGCGTTGGCTAGCCAGCTCGCTGGCTCGGCTGAGCGCGTGGGTCCGGTTCCGGCCGCGCCCACCTGGGAACAGGTGCTGGCCGACCTCGAGCTGGAGACGACGGCGCTGCAGGAGGGCCTGCGGCGCGGTGAGCTGCTGGCCCCGGTGACGCCCTGGCATCCACCGGTCCTGCCACCCATTCCCGCCGAGCTGGTCGCCCGCGCGCAGGCGTTGCTCGATCAGCAGCTACGGCTGCAGATCCAGATCTCACTGGAGCTGGACCGGGCGCCCGCCGCGAGCCGGCCCCGCTCAGCCAACCGTCCTGACCCGGCGCCGCAACTTGTCGACCTGAAGGCCTAGGCCCCTCAACGTTGAGGGCCTGAAGGGCGTAGGAATCCGTTTTGAACAGGTTTCTTACATCCGCTTAACTCTCTGTGATCATGGTCGATAGGGATTTCCGAGCACGGACTGCTCGAAACAGCCCCGCCATGGATTGGCGAAGCCCCGATTAACGGAGGTTTCGTGCCGTGCTCGACGACGTCGCGTCAGTCACGCTCAGTACCGCTCTCACCGCGCTTGCCGCTCGGCAGCGGGTGAGCGCCCACAACATCGCCAACATCGAGACCCCGAACTTCCGCGCCGGGCAGCTGTCCTTCGAGGACAACCTGCGGCAGGCGGTCTCGGCCGGTGAGCCTGCTCAGGCCGCGGTCACCATCACGCCCAGCGACGCGCCGGTCGGGATCAACGGCAACAACGTCAGCCTGGACACCGAGACCCTCACCGATCAGAAGACCGCCCTGCAGTTCCGGCTGCTCAGCGGCGCGATGTCGGCGAAGTTCGAACTCCTCAACACCGTGTTGAAGGGCTGAGCGGATGCCGATCTTCTCCGCCATCTCGACCTCGGGCACCGGGCTGAGCACGTTTCGCACCTGGATCGACGTCATCGCCAACAACATGGCCAACCTCAACACGGTCAAGCCCACCTCCGGCGCCGCCTTCCAGGCGCAGTACGTGCAGGCCCAGGACGTCGCCGGGCGCGCCGACGGGGTCGGCGCCGGAGTCTCCGTCACCGCGTTGCCGGTGAGCAGCCCCGAGGGCCGGCTGAGCTTTCAACCCAACCACCCGCTCGCCGACGCCGAGGGCTATGTGCGGCTGCCCGATATCGACATGGGCGAGCAGATGGGCAACCTGATCATGGCGCAGCGGGCCTTCCAGGCCAACGCCGCGGTCGTGGATCGGGCCCGCGACACCTACCTGGACGCCATCAACATCGGAAAGAACCGCTGACATGACCTTGCCCGCGATCGGCGCCATCAGCGCCGCGCTGCCCAACTTCGCCACGACCGCCACCACCGGAATCGGGGACACCGGACTCGGTGACACCGGCATCGGAGGGGGATCGGTCGGCAGCACCTCCGGCGACTTCGCCGCGATGCTGGAGAAGGGCCTCAACGCCGTGCAGTCGGCGCAGAGCAAAGCCGACGGGCTCGCGGTGCAAGCTGCGACCGGTGACCTCACCGACATCCACGAGTACAGCATCGCCGCCACCCAGGCCTCACTGGTGACACAGCTGGCGACGACCGTTCGCACCAAGGGTGTTGACGCGTTCAACCAGATCATGGGAATGCAGGCCTAAGACATGCAGGAAAGACTTCTCTCGACGTTGCGGCGGATCTGGGCCGGGTTCCTGGCGTTCACGCCAGGACAGAAGGTGGTCACGGTAGTCGTCGGGCTCGCCCTGGTGATCGGCGGTTTCACCTTTTCGTCATGGGCGTCCAAGCCCAGTTACGCGCCGCTGTTCACCAACCTGGCGCCAGCGGATGCCAGCGGGATCATCGACAAGCTCAACACCAACGGCACGCCCTACCAGCTGGCGGCCAACGGCACCTCGATCCTGGTTCCGCAAAAGGACGTCTATGACCTGCGGCTGACCATGAGCGCCGCCGGCCTGCCGTCGGCGGGCGCCTCCGGTTACAGCCTGCTGGACAAGGAAGGCATCACCACCTCGGAGTTCAAGCAGCACGTGGACTACCAGCGGGCCCTGGAAGGCGAGCTGAGCAAGACCATCAAGTCGATCAGCGGTGTCCGCGAGGCCGCGGTGCACCTGGCGATGCCGAAGCAGAGCGTCTTCACCGACGGCAGCCAGAAGGCCACCGGATCGGTGTTGTTGACGACCGACCCCGGCGCCACGCTGTCCTCGGGCCAGGTCCAGTCGGTGGTGAACCTGGTGTCCTCCAGCGTTCCCGGCCTGGCCGCCGACCAGGTCAGTGTCTCTGACGCCAGCGGCAAGGTGCTCTCGGTCGCCGGTGACGCCAACAGCGGCGCGGCAGCCGACACCCGCACCGAGGCGATCGCCCAGTACAACAAGCGGGTCAGCACCGAGGTGCAGCAGATGCTGGACCAGCTCGTCGGCGCCGGCCACGCGGTGGTCACGGTGAACGCCGACCTCGACTTCGACAAGAACAACACGGTCTCCAACCGCTACGTCTACGCCACCGGCATCCCGCCGCTGTCGGAGGCCAACACCACCGAGAGCTACGGCGCCGGCCAGAACGGCGCGGGCGGCGTGCTCGGGGCCGCCTCGCCCAGCCCCAGCGCGGCGCCTGGCGCCACCGCCGGCAACGGCTACCGCAAGACCAGCACCACCCGGGACAACGCGGTCGGCCAGGTCACCGAGACCCGCAACGCCGCCCCGGGCAAGGTGCGGACGTTGAGCGTGGCCGTGCTGCTGGACAAGAACGCCCCGCCGGTGGACGAGGCCCAGGTCCGGGAGCTGGTCAGCTCAGCGGTCGGACTGGACGCCAAGCGCGGAGACTCACTCGCATTGGCAAGCGCTCCGTTCGACACCTCGGCGGCGACCGCGGCCCAGAAGGCGGCCAGCGAGGCGGCCGCCGCGGCCGCCTCGGCACGCAGGCACGCCGAGCTGATGTCGCTGGTGAAGACCGTCCTGGTCGTGCTGCTGGTGCTCGGCGTCATCATCGCGACCGTGATAGCCAACCGGCGACGGCGGCGTCCGACCGAGCCGACCGATGACCTGGACACCTTCCTCTCAACCCTCAACGACTCACCCGGGTCATTGCCGCCCGCCCCGCGTGACATCGTGCCGCCGCAGAGCCGGGAGGCCGCCATCAACGCCGCCCGGCAGCGGGATCTGGCCGAGATGGCTGACAGCCAGCCACAAGAGGTCGCCCGCTTGCTGCGCACCTGGCTCAACACGAAGGAGAGCTGACGATGGTAGAGACCCTGGCGACCGTTTCCTCGATCGGGACCGGTCTGGCGGTGGCGGCCGGCAACGCCGAGCCGAGCGTCGATCTGACCCGCGGCATGCCCGGCCGGCGCAAGGCGGCCGTGCTGGTCCTGCAGTTGGACCGCGAGGCTTCGGCCAAAGTGCTGAGCCAGCTGTCTGACACCGAGCTCGAACAGGTCGCGACCGAGATCGCTCGGGCCGGCGAGGTGCCCCCCGAGGTGTCGGCCGCGGTGCTGCGCGAGTTCGGCATCCTGCAGGTGTCGGGGGACTCGATGGTGCGCGGCGGCATCGAGCAGAGCCGCGCGATGCTGCGCGCGGCGGTCGGCGACCAGCGTGCGGACGCGATCCTGGACCGGCTGGCGGGCACCATGTTCGACCTGCCGTTCAAGTTCCTGCACAACGCCGACGCCAGGCAGTTGCTGAACTTCATCGCCGATGAGCACCCGCAGACGATCGCCCTGGTGCTGGCGCACGTTCCGGCGCCGCTCGCCTCGAAGGTGCTGGCCGGCCTGGGCAGCGAGCTGCAGGCCGACGTCGCGCACCGGATCGCGACGATGGACCAGACGACGCCTGACATCATCCACCAGATCGAGGCCAATCTTCAGCGGCGGATGGCGAATCTGATCATGCCTTCGGAGCTGGCCGCGGTCGGCGGGGTCCAGCCGCTGGTCGACATCATCAACCGCGCCGACCGGGGCACCGAGAAACTGATCATGGAAGGCCTGGAGAGCCGGGACCCGGTCCTGGCCGAAGAGGTCCGCAGCCGGATGTTCATGTTCGAGGACCTGATCAACCTGGAAGACCGCGCGGTGCAGCTGGTGCTGCGCCAGGTCGAGACGGCCAACCTGGCCATCGCGCTCAAGGGCGTGGCAAGCGTGGTGCACGCCAAGATCATGGCCAACATGTCCGAGCGGGCCGCCGCCACCCTGGCCGAGGAGATCGAGCTGCTGGGCCCGGTGCGGGTGCAGAGCGTCGAAGAGGCTCAGACCGAGGTGGTGCGGGTGATCCGCGAGCTGGAGGAGGCCGGCCAGATCATCGTCCGGCGCGGCGAAGAGGACCAGTTCGTTGCCTGACACCCTTGCTTTCGAGTTCATCAGCGACGTCGCGGTTCCGGACCGGCTGATCGAGCAGGCCCGTGGCCAGGCCCGGGCGGTCGGTTATGCCCAGGGTTGGTCACAGGGTTCACGCGAGGCAGCCGAGGCCGGCGCAGTCGAACTCGCCGCCGCGCATGCCGACCGGGAGCTGTCGCTGGCCGCTCAGCGCCAGCGGATCGAGTCGGCGTCACAGGCCTTGCACCGCGCCGCGGATGAGCTTGCCCAGGCGACGATGGTCATCACCGACCAGATTGAGGACCAGATCCTGGCCGCCGCCGTGGAGTTGGCCGAGGCGCTGCTGGGGCGCGCGCTGCGCGACCCCGAGGTGGCCGCTCCGGCCGCCCTGGCCCGGGTGCTTCGGCTGGCGCCGGCCAACGAGCCGGTCACCGTCTGGTTGAACCCGGTGGACTACGACACCCTCACCGGCCCGGCCGGAGCCGGTCTGGTCGGCTCGGTGGAAGGCGCGAGCGGGCGTGGCATCACGTTCGAGACCGATCCCGGCCTGCAGGCCGGCGACGCGCTGGCCCGGTGTGCCAGCACCACCATCGACGCCCGGCTTTCCGAGGGCGTCGCGCGGCTGCGGGAGTACCTCAACCGATGACCACCCCCGTTCTCGGCTCCAGCCGCAGCCGGCACCGGCTCGCCGAGTTGACCGAGCTCGCCGGCCCCCGGGTCTATGGCTATGTCTCCCGAGTGGTCGGGCTTTCGATCACCGTCTCGGGACTGACCGGCCGGATCGGCGACCTGCTCTCGATCGGCGAGGGCCCGCGGGCCGTGCTGGCCGAGGTGGTCGCCGTCGATGATCAGAACTGCACCTGCCTGCCGCTGGGCTCGCTGGACGGGATCGGCAACGGCGACCGGGTCGCGGCCACTGGCGGGCCGCTGCGGGTAGGCGTCGGCGCCGGACTGCGCGGCCGGGTCCTGGACGGTCTCGGCCAACCGCTGGACGGCCTGCCGCTGCCCGCCGGGCTGGACCGCGTGTCGGTGGAGATGGCGCCGCCGCCAGCGTTGAGCCGGCGTCGGGTCGATGAGCAACTTCCTTTGGGCGTCAGGGCGATCGACTCGCTGATCAGCGTCGGGCGCGGCCAGCGGGTCGGCATCTTCGCCGGCTCCGGAGTCGGCAAGTCGAGCCTGCTGTCGATGATCACCCGCGGCACCACCGCCCAGATCACGGTCGTGGCGCTGATCGGCGAGCGTGGGCGCGAGGTCCGGGAGTTCCTGGAGAACGACCTCGGCCCGGACGGGCTGCGCGACGCCGTGGTGGTCATCGCCACCTCCGACCAGCCGCCGATGGTCCGGCTGCGGGCCGCCTTCGTCGCCACCCGGATCGCCGAGTGGTTCCGCGACGAGGGCCAGGACGTGCTGCTGCTGATGGACAGCATCACCCGGCTGGCCACCGCGCAACGTGAGATCGGGCTCTCCGCCGGAGAGCCGCCGGCCTCGCGGGGATACCCGCCGTCGGTGTTCGCGCTGATGCCTCGGCTGCTAGAACGCGCCGGAGGCTCTGAGCACGGCTCGATCACCGGCCTCTACACGGTGCTGGTCGAGGGTGAGGACCACAACGAGCCCGTCGCCGACACGGCCCGCTCGATCCTGGACGGGCACATCGTGCTGGACCGCCGGCTGGCAACCGCCGGCCACTTTCCGAGCATCGACGTGCTGGAGTCGGTCTCTCGGGTGGTGACCGCGGTGACCACCGGTGAGCAGCAGCGACTTGCCCGCCGGGCCAGGCAGCTGCTGGCCGCTCGCCGCGACGTCAAGGAGCTCGTCGAGATCGGCGCCTATGTCGCAGGCACCAACCCCCGTGCCGACCAGGCGCTGGCGATCTGGCCGCAACTGGAAGCCTTTCTGCAGCAGGACATGACTGATCAGAGCAGCTCCGACTCGGCCTGGGAGGCCTTGCGCGTGATCCTGGCCGACGAGCCGGCTGTGCCAGCCGGGGTTGCCCGATGAGCCCCCGGTCCTGGATTCCGACGGTGTTGCGAGCCAGGCAGGCCCAAGAAGACCTGGTGGCCCAGCAGGTGGCGGTCGCCCGCCGCGACGCCGGCCAGGCCGCGCACGAGCATGCCGAGCACGCCGCGCGGGTCGCTGGGATGTCCTCGCCGCCGAAGCAGAGCGTGCCCGCCTTCCACGCCTCGCTGGCAGCCCACCAAGCCGCCGCGGCAACGCTGGCCGCCGCCCGTAACCGGGTGCTGTTCGCAGAGAGCCGGGTGTCCTCGGCGATGACCGACCTGACCGCCGCGGCCCGGTCGCGCCGGACCGTGGAGAAGCTGCACGAGCGTGACGAGGCAGAGCGGGTCAGCACCGCCTCAGACCTGGCTCAGCGCGAGCTCGACGAGGTGTCGATCAGCCGGCATGGTGCTCGGCTGCGGAGGACGTCCTGATGAGCGTCGAGATGTCCGGCATCCAGTCGGTGCTGGCTCGGATCGCCCAGATCCAGGCCGGCTTTCCCGGCACTCCCACAGCCCGGTCGTTGCCGGCGCCGGTGATGGCCCGCAGCGCCGCAGCAGTCGACGCGCTGGCGCAGGCGAGGTCGGGCACGTCGCCGGCTCGCACCGGGTCATCGGATTTCGCCGTGGCGCTGGCCAGCGCCGCCGGCGGCAGCGGGCTCAGCGGGCTCAGCGGGCTCAGCGGTATGAGCGGGCTCGGCGCCGGCATCGGCGCGGGGACGAGCGGGCCGGCCGGCGCTGACATCATCGACTCGGCCAAGAAGTACCTGGGCGTGCCCTACGTCTTCGGCGGCGTCACGCCGGCCGGCCTGGACTGCTCGGGCCTGGTCCAGCGTGCCTACGGCGACCTCGGCATCTCGTTGCCCCGGATCGCCTCCGACCAGGCGCACGTCGGCGTCGCGGTGCCCAGCCTGGCCCAGGCGCGGCCTGGCGACATCCTGGCGTTCGGCGAACCGGCGCATCACGTGGCGCTCTACGTCGGGGACAACAAGATGATCGCCGCTCCACAAGCGGGGGACAGGGTCAAGATCCAGAGCGTCTACGAGACTCCCACCAGCATCCGGCGGGTGGTGCCGAGCGCTGACCAGGCCGGCGTGAGCACCGGACCGGCAGGCGCTGTGGGCGGGGCTGACGGCGTGGCGCCGGGCTCACTCAACGGCCAGCCGGCGCTGAGCGGCCTGAACCGGTACGCGAGCCTGTTCACCCAGAACGAGGCGCGATACCACCTTCCGAAGGGCCTGCTGGCCGCCGTGGCCCACACCGAGTCCGGTGGCAACCCGGCCGCGGTCAGCCCTGCGGGCGCGCAGGGTCTGATGCAGCTGATGCCCGGCACGGCCAAGGGACTCGGGGTCAACCCATGGGTTCCCGCCCAAGCCGTGCAGGGTGCGGCGCAGCTGCTGTCCAACTACCTGCGCACCTACGGATCGGTGCCGCTGGCGCTGGCCGCTTACAACGCCGGCCCAGGTGCTGTCGAGCAGTACGGCGGCGTTCCGCCCTACAACGAAACGCAAAACTACGTCACCAAGATCACCGGGATGTTGGCAGGGAGGGCAGGCTGATGACATCGATGATCGTCATTGCGAACAGCGCGACACCGTCCGGAAGCACGGTCACATCCGACGCCGCCGGCTCCGACAGCTCGGCAGGCGAGGCCTTCGCCGGTGTGCTCGCCGGCATCCCGGCGGTCGGCGGCCGCCCCGGTGACCGCGGCTCAGCGACCGACCGGCCGGCCAAGGCGCTCAACGAGGCGGAGCCGGCCGAGGTGGTCGCCGGCGGAGTCGGCGTGACCGAGCTGGCTGCCATGGCATTGCTGGCGCCGGCGTTGCCGGTCACGGGAATCACCGCGCCGACCGGCCTGAACGTCGCGGCCGGACGGGCCGACGCTCACCCGGCGGACGGTTCCCACAGTGTCACCGGGCCGGCTGGCATGGGCGGGGCCGGCCTGACCGGCCAGGCGCAGGCCACGGCTCAGCAGCCTGCTGCCGCGGCGACCTCCCAGGCGGCGGCCGCCTTCGCAGCCGCCTCGGCCCAGGTCGAGCAGGCCGGCGACGACGCAGGCGCGGTCGAACCGCCTCACGGGCCCGGCCGCGTCAACGGACCGGGTAACGGACTTGGCGCCGGTCACGCCCACGGCTCGGGTCCGGAGAAGGCGCTCGGAGCGATGAAGGCAGCTGATCCTGCCCAGGCAGCCGCCAGGGCCGCGATCTTCCAAACGGCCCCGGTGACCGATCCGGCCGCGTCGACCGGAGTCAACACCGCGACCCTTCCCGGCGCCGCGACCCTGCCCGGCGCCAGCACCGCGCCTGGCACCGCGACCCTGCCCGGCGCCAGCACCGCGCCTGGCGCCGCGACCCTGCCCGGCGCCGCGACTCCGCGCGGCTTGGCAACCGCTTCCGGGCAGGCGACGCCGACCACCACCGCCCCTGGCCTGGCAATCGCGCCGGGGCTCGGCAGCGCCACCGCCTCCGTGGGCGGCGGCGGTGCCAGCCCGCGTCCAGCGTGGGCCATGAGCGGCCCGGCCGACAGCCTGGTGACGGGGACGGAAACGCACCCGGGGACCCTCGGCGTCGCGGCAGAGCCAGCGCCGATGACCGCCCAGCCAGCCGCCGGCACGGTGCAGCAGGCGCCAGTGGCGCAGCCCCTCCTGATCGGACAGCAGATCAGCGTGGCGCCGGCCGAGCACAGCGCCGGCCCGGCCCGCCACGAGCTTGCGGCTGAGATGGCTGACCTGCCCCTGTCCCGCCAGGTCGCGGGCCCGGTGCTCGCGTTGCGCGCCAGTGGTGACGGCAGCCACCAGTTGATCGTGGCACTGCACCCGGCTGAGCTCGGCCCGGTCAACCTCAACGTGCGGATCACCGGTGACGTGATGACGATTCAGCTCGCCAGCGCCAGTGAGAGTGCCCACGACACGTTGCGTGAGGCGCTGCCCCAGCTGCGCTCAGAGCTGCAGGCCGCCGGCCTCAGCGCAGTGACGCTGTCGCTGGACCTGAGCTCTGAAGGCTCGGCCGGCGCCTTCGCCGACCGCCGTCAGGGCGGCGCCGACCCCCACGACCCCACCCGGTCCGCGACAGCCGAGGACGCCCACCAGGCGCCGCCACGGCAGCGGATGAGCGGTGACCGGATGCCCACGCACGCGAGCTCCGGTCTGGACCGGTGGCTGTGAACACCTCAGAACAGGAGAGCAGATGACGCAACCAGTGTCCTCGGTCGCGACGGGTCTGCCGGTCCCGGCCACCCCCGGGATGGCGACCAGTGACAACACCACGCTCAGCTCGAAGGCCTTCTTGCAGCTGTTGGTGGCCCAGCTGAAGTACCAGGATCCCAGCAAGCCGATGGACACGGCGGCCTTCATGCAGGAGACGGCGACCCTGACCCAGGTGCAGGCCGCGGAGCAGACCGCCCAGGTCAACGTCGACATGCTGTCCGCGCAACGGGCGCAGACCGCCAGCAGCCTGGTCGGGCACACCGTCGTCTACGCGGCGCCGGACGGGAACCTGGTCACCGGTCAGGTGTCCGCGGCGACCATCTCGACCGCTAAGCCGACCCTGCGGATCGGGTCCGTCGACGTCGAGCTCAGTCAGATCCAGCAGGTGCTGGCCAACGCCCCCGGCGCGCCATGAGTTAGCCCCGCCGACGCAGCCCGCTCGGCCGCACCGAACCGTCGAACCCACTGATGTGAATCCGAATAGCCTTCCTTCAAAGGAGAAAACCATGCTTCGCTCGCTCTTCACCGGCATCTCGGGCCTGCGTGCCCACCAGCAGATGCTGGACGTCACCTCCAACAACATCGCCAACGTCAACACCGCCGGCTACAAGAGTGCCTCGACGGTGTTCGGGGACACCCTCAGCCAGACCATCTCCGGCGCCGGCGCGCCGGCCGGGGCCAACGGCGGCACCAATCCCATGCAGGTCGGCCTCGGAGTGCAGCTGGCAGGCACCTCGACCAACTTCTCGCAAGGCTCCAGCCAGTACACCGGACGCACCAGCGACCTGCTGATCAACGGTGACGGCTTCTTCGTGATGAACAACGGCGGTCAGCAGACCTTCACCCGGGCCGGCTCGTTCAGCCTCGACTCGGCCGGCCACCTGGTCTCCCCGGACGGCGCCATCGTGCAGAGCGCGACCGGCGGCGACCTGGACCTGTCGGCGTTGAGCAGCGGCGTCTACAAGTCCTGGAGCGTCACGAGCTCCGGTGTGGTCAACGGCGTCGACGCGACCGGGACCACCACCGCGCTGGGCACCATCGCGATGGCCACCTTCAACAACCCCGGTGGGCTCACCAAGGTCGGTGACTCGCAGTACCAGTCCAGCGCCAACTCAGGCGCCCCCCAGATCGGCGGGGCGAACACCGGCGGCCGCGGCAGCCTGACTCCTGGCTACCTTGAGATGTCCAACGTCGACCTGGCCGCCGAGCTGACGAACCTGATCATCTCCCAGCGCGGCTTCCAGGCCAACTCGCGCGTGATCACCACCTCGGACGAGATCCTGCAGAGCCTGATCAGCCTTAAGAACTAAGCATGAACGACTTCGGGCCCGCTGCGACGCAGCGGGCCCGAAGTCATGTTCGGAGAGCGTGGACACCGCTCACGGCCACTGGCCGGGCGGCTCAGAAAACTGGCGTCGATGCCGATAAGTATGCCAAGGAGGACCCACGGATGGGTCCTGGCGAACACCTGGATGGATCCGATGATACTGCTGCGCCGATTGGGTGGACCTGTGTTCACCCTCAACCCTGACCTGATCGAACGTGCCGAGGCGACTCCGGACACGGTGGTGACCCTGATCGGCGGCAACAAGTACGTCATCTGCGAATCGCTGGACGAACTCGTCGAGCTGATCCGTGAGTACCGGGCCCGCATCATCGCCAGCGCTGAGGCGATGACCTATGACGCCTCCTACCCCGACGCCCACCAGGGCCCTTCGGCCAGTCAGGCCCGGATCAGGGTGCTCTCGGCGGCCGTCTCACCGGGCCAGACGCCCGTGGTGCCGATCCGGAAGACGGACGCCTGATGGACCCCGCTCTGATCATCGGCGTCGTGCTGGCGGTTGTGGCGATCGTCGGATCGGTCACCATGGAAGGTGGCAGCATCGGCGCGATCTTCATGGTGCCGCCGATGATCCTGGTCTTCGGCGGCACCATCGGCGCCGCGGTCGCCGGGGCCGTGATGCGCGATGTCAGCTCACTGCCCAAGCAGCTGGTGCGCGCGATCACCGCCAAGACCGTCAAGCCCGACGAGGCGGTGGAGACGCTGGTGCGGCTGGCCGGCAAGGCCCGCCGCGAAGGGCTGCTGGCTCTGGAGAACGAAGCGGCCGATATCGAGGACGAGTTCCTGCGCCGCGGCCTGCAGCTGGCCATCGACGGCACCGACGCCGAAGAGGTCGGGATCATCCTCAGCACCGAGGTCGACACCAAGCGCTCCATCGACCGGGCAGCGGCCAAGCTGTTCGCCGACATGGGCGGCTACGCCCCGACCATCGGCATCATCGGAACGGTGCTGGGCCTGGTCAAGGTGCTGGGACACCTGGCCTCGCCCGAGCACCTGGGCGCCGAGATCGCCAGCGCGTTCGTCGCCACCCTGTGGGGCGTGCTGAGCGCGAACGTCTTCTGGCTGCCCCTGGCCAACCGGCTCAAGCGGGTCAGCGAGTCCGAGTGCGAGCAGATGGAAGTGATCATCGAGGGCATCCTGGCGATCCAGGCGGGCTCGAACCCGCGCCTGGTCGAGCAGAAGCTGCAGAGCCTGCTGCCGCGGACCAATCGCGAACCCGAGCGTGACGTCGCATGAGGACCGTCTACGCCTGCGCGGGCGGTGACCGGTGAGCGCCGGGCGCTCGGCCGGCGGCCGCCGCCGGGGCTCCAGTCACGTCGAGGAGCATGAGGACAGCGAGCGTTGGATGGTCACCTACGCCGACATGCTCACCCTGCTGCTCGTGCTGTTCATCGTGCTGTACGCCATCTCGCAGGTGAACACCTCCAAGTTCGCCCAGCTCAAGTCCAGCCTGGCCTCGGCGTTCGACAACGGCCAGCCCTCGATCCTCAGCGGCGGCAGCGGGATCGTCGGTGGCAACGCCGCTGCCCAGAAAGCCGATCCGATGGCGCCGATCTTCATGCCGCCCAAGCAGCAGAGCAAGGCGGTCGCCGCGCAGGACAGGCAGGCTGCCCAGCGCGAGATGGACGAGTTCAAGAAGATCGAAAAGGCCATCAAGGCCTCGTTGCACAAGCACGGCTTGGACGGCCACGCCGAATTCAGCATCAACGAGCGGGGCCTGGTGGTCACGGTGGTGACCGACGAGCTGGTGTTCTCCGGCAACAGCGCGGTGCTGGAGGCCGAGGGCACCGCCATCCTGGGTGCGGTGGCTCCGCCGTTGCGCCCGGTTGACAACCAGATCCAGGTCGACGGCCACACCAACCAGCAGAACGTCAGCACCGCGCCCTACCCCAGCGGTTGGGAGCTTTCCTCGGCTCGCGCCTCGTCCGTGGTGCGGCACCTGGTGACGAGCGGCAAGATCGCGCCGAGCCGGTTGAGCGCGGCCGGATTCTCAGACCAGCGGCCGTTGCTGGCGGCCAGCGACCCGCGCTCGATCACCCGTAACCGGCGGGTGGAGATCGTGGTGCTGTCCAAGCTGCCCGCCAGCGCGCGCGCCGGCACGGCTGCGACCGCCACGCCCATAACCGGCGCACCCGCGAGCGGCAAACCAGCCACCGGCGCACCGGGGACCGGCCATGGCTGAGCCGCAAGCCGAACCCCGAACCGCACCAGGCCTCCGTGCCATCCACCGTCTCCAAGCAGGAGCTTGACATGACTCTCACCACTGACCGGCCTGACCGGATCGCCAACGACATCGGGCTCAAGACGTCCAAGGGCGGCGCGAGCGAGGCAGAGAAGGGCAAAGGCAAAGGCAAGGGCAAGGAAACCGGCAAGAAGAAGTCCAAGAAGACGAAGATCATCATCCTGGCCGTCGTGTTCCTGGTGCTCGGCGCGCTGGCGAAGTTCACCGTGCTGGCGCCCTCGGCGCCGGCCCATGACGCCAAACCGGTGCCGGGTGTCATGGTGCCGATGGAGGAGATGACGCTCAACCTCGCGGGCGGGCACTACCTGCGCATCAAGCTCGCCCTGCAGACCGTGCACGGCGCGCCCGAGGAGCTGGACACCGCCGAGGCCGCTCAGGCGGTGATCGAGCAGTTCAGTGACCGCACGACCGTCGAGTTGACCGGCGACGCCGCGCGGCACAAGGCCAAGGTGGCGCTGCTGGCCAAGCTGCAGAAGATCTATCCCGAGCAGCTCATGGACGTCATCTACACGGAGTACTACATGCAGTAGACCCTGTCGCCGGCTCGTCTTGCTTTCCGTCGGCCTGGCCTCGCCAGCCCCGGAAAGATCTCACCCGATCGCAGTTCCTCAGGTCTGCTCCGTGTCGGCCGAACATTGTTCATGTGGCAATGACTCCTTCGGCGCATATCGCCCCGGTTCGCAGGCTGGTCCGGCGACCCGCCGAGGGCCAGGACGAGTCCGGGGTGCTGCTGTATGACTTCAAGCGCCCGACCAAGCTGTCGCGCGACCACGTCCGGGCGTTGCAGATGTGCTACGAGACCTACGCCCGGCGGGTCACCACGCTGCTCACCAGCGGCCTGCGCCAGCTCTGCCAGGTGAACCTGGTCGCGATCGAGCACCAGAGCTACGAGGAGTACATCGCCACCCTGTCGCCCACCACGATCCTGTCGGTGCTGGACATGGGGCCGCTGCCAGGGACCGCGCTGTTCGAGTTCTCGGTGCCGACCGCGCTGGCCTGCGTCGACTACATGCTGGGCGGCCCGGGTGGCGAGCAGCCGACCCGGCAGCTCACCGACCTCGAGAGCGGCCTGCTGCGCAACCTCATCGAGCAGATGCTGTCGGTGCTGCGCTACGCCATCGAACCCACCATCGGGCTGGACCCGGTGCTGCGGAGCATCGAGTTCAACCCGCAATTCGTGCAGGCCGCCGGCGCCTCGGACGGCGTCATCGTCGGGTCCTTCCAGATGCGGATCGGCAACCAGGTGTGCGTCTCGACGTTGTGCATCCCGTTCGCCTCGCTGCTGCCGCGCCTTCAGGTCGGCAAGGAAGGCCGCGCCCAGACCGCCGCCGAGCGCGATTCGCAGCAGCTGGCCGCCCAACATGTCCGGGCCGCGCTGGGCAACGTGCCGGTCGAGGTCGCCCTCAGCTTCCACCCGGTGCAACTGACCCCGGAGGAGATCGTCCGGCTGGAGCCTGGCGACGTGCTCAACCTCAGACACCGAGTCACCACCCCGCTGGTCGTGCAGTCCGGCGGCATCACCTTCGCCCACGCGCTTGCCGGACGGCAGGGCAGCCGGCTTGCCGGCCTGGTCGTCGGCAACGACAGGAAGAACAACCCGTGACCCAAACCATGGCAACCAGCGACCTCGTCCGCCAGGCGGCTCAGGCCGCGCTGGCAAACCTGCCGATCTCGGACCCCTTGCAGCTCGGTGAGCCGACGAGCGACCCCGCTCAGGTTCGCTTCGACGGCATCGCGGTGACCGCGCGGTTCACCGGCACCCGCAGCGGTGACGTGCTGATCGCGGTGGAACGCGCGCTGACCGACGCGCTGCAGAACTCCCCGCTCGGCGCCCTCGACGTCTCGGCGGCACTGGCCCCGGCGCTGGCCGCCGCGGCGGAGTCCGCCGGGCCGGTGGTGACCGGCCCCGGCCAGCCGCTGGAGTCGGCCACGGCGCTGGCCGCGCTGCTCGGCAAGCCGGGCGCCTGGGTGGTTCCGCTCCTGCATCAAGGCGTGGTGCGTGCCCTGATAGGCATCGTGGTCACCGTGGAGCCCGCACCCGCCACGCTCAACACCCCGCACTACCCGAGCCAGGAAGAGCTTCGGGCCGGCGCCACGGCCACTCGGCCTGCGCCCAGGACCGCCATTCGCAACGGCCTGGACCTGCTGCGCGACGTCAACATGGACGTCACCGCGCAGATCGGCAGCACCCGGATGACGATCAGCGAGCTGCTGGCCCTCAACGAAGGCGCGGTGGTCGAGCTCGACCGGGCCGCCGGCGCCCCTGCTGACCTGCTGGTCAACGGCCATCTGATCGCCCGCGGCGAGGTCGTGGTGATCGATGAGAACTTCGCTCTGCGGATCACTGAGATCGTCTCCGACGAGACGGTGCCCCCGCTGTCGTGAACACCGTCGCCGTCATCGGCCGGATGCTGCTCGCCCTGGTGCTGGTGCTGGGCTTGATGTGGCTCCTGGCGCGCTGGGCTCGCAAGCCCATGGGCGTCGGCAAAGCCGATCGAGTCATGACAGTGCTGGCCAGGCAGCAGCTCAGCCGGACCTCGTCGGTCACCGTCCTGCGGGTCATGGATCGGGCACTGGTGCTCGGCGTCACCGAGCAGGGCGTTCAGCTGATCGGCGAGACCGAGCTCTCAGCCGTCGAGGAGGCGCTGGCCACCGAGCCCAGCCGTGGCCGGCCCTGGTCGTCCAAGCAGCTCGCCCAGGCCGAGGCGCTGGACGCCGATGACGCCGCGGAGTCACCGCTGGATCAAGCGCTGCGGCCGGCGAGCCGGCGGCACGGCGCGACTGCCCTGGACGGCTCGGTGCTCTCGCCCAAGACCTGGCGCCAGCTGGTCAGCGCCGCTCGTGAGCTGACGGTCCGGCGATGAGAAGGCTGCTGGTGCTGTTGGCGCTGGCCATCGGGTTGCTCGGCTCCGCCTTGCTGGCAGGCGCGGGACAGGCCGCCGCCAGCGCGCCGGTGACGACGGGCAAGCACAGCACCGCGGCTGTGACCGCTGCCGCGCTGCCCGCGCTGACCCCAGGCGGGGTCCGGCTGAGCGTCCCCAAGCTGGCGCCGGTCGGCCCGGACGGGCCCAAGGGCACGATCAACCTCGACATCAACCCCAAGCCCAGCACCTCGGTCAGCGTCCTGGTGCTGCTGACGCTGCTGTCGGTCGCGCCGTCGATCCTGCTGCTGATGACCAGCTTCACCAAGATCTTCGTGGTGCTCAGCCTGACCCGCAACGCCCTCGGCCTGAGCGGGGTCCCGCCGAATCAGGTGCTGGCCGGGATGTCACTGTTCCTCAGCCTGTTCATCATGAGCCCGGTCGTGAAGAAGGTGAACACGCAGGGGGTCCAGCCCTACCTGAACAACACCAAGAGCCAGTCGACGGCGTTCAAGGACGGCATGGCGCCGATCCGGGACTTCATGCTGCAGCACACCCGCTCGGAAGAGATCGCGCTGATGTTGCGGGCCGGAAAGCTGCCCAACCCTCCGACGCCTGACAAGCTGGAGCTCACCACGCTGATACCGGCGTTCGTGCTCTCCGAGCTGCGCTCGGCGATGATCATCGGCTTCGTGGTCTACATCCCGTTCCTGATCATCGACATGGTCGTCTCGTCCTCGCTGATGTCGCTGGGCATGATGATGCTCCCGCCGGTCTCAGTGTCGCTGCCCTTCAAGCTGCTGCTGTTCGTGCTGGTGGACGGATGGGGCCTGATCATCAACGCCCTCGTCACCAGCTACTCCACTTAGCTGCTCCCTCAGCAGTCCCAGACGGGTAGACAGCCAACCGATGAGCCGAGAGGAGAAGCCGCGTGACCGACACCGCCATCGTGCACCTGGGCCTGCAGTCGATGCTGATCGCCTTTCAGCTCGCGGCCCCGACGCTGCTGACCGCGCTGCTGGTGGGTTTCGGCATCTCGCTGTTCCAGTCGGCGACTCAGATCCAGGAGTTCACCCTGTCCTTCGTGCCGAAGGCGATAGCAGTCGGCATCGCGCTGCTGCTGTCGGGTAGCTGGATGATGCATTCCATGGTGACCTTCACCGAGCAGCTGTTCAGCCAGATCCCCGACCTGATCGGCTGAGCCCCGGCATGAGCATCGAGCTGGGCACCGCGAGCATCGTCACGGTGTTGCTCGCCTCGATCCGGATCACGGCCTGGCTGGCGATCGCACCGCCCTTCGCGACCGGTGGGGTGCCCCGCCGGGTGCGGTTGATGCTCGCCGTGGGGCTGGCCCTGGCGGTGTCCAACACCGCCCGCGCGCACGCCCCGGCTGCCGAGCTCGGCCCGCTGGTCACCAGCGCCGTCCACCAGGTGCTCATCGGAGCTGCGCTGGGGTTTCTCACCCGGCTGCTGTTCAGCGCGATCGAGGCCGCCGGCGCGCTGATCGACCTGACCGGCGGTTTTTCCCTCGCCTTCGCCTATGACCCGCTGTCGGCCTCGACGACCTCGGTGTTCGGCAAGTTCTACGGCTTGCTGGCGACCACCCTGATCTTCGCGACCAACGCGCACCTGGTCATCCTGCAGGGCTTCCTGCGGACGTTCACCTCGCTGCCGTTGGACGCCACGATGTCCCTGGCGCATCTGGACGAGGAGCTGGTGCGCGGGGTGACGGCGATGTTCGTGGCCGCGCTGCAGATCGCGGCGCCGCTGATCGCGGTGCTGTTCCTGGCCGATGTCGCCCTGGGCCTGCTCAGCCGGATCTCGCCGCAGCTCAACGTCTTCCAGATCAGCTTTCCGCTGAAGATCATGCTGACCCTGGGGCTGGTCGGGCTCACCTTCACCACGATGCCGCGGATCGTCACCGAGCTCGGCAACTCGGCCGCCACCCTGATGATGCGGATCGGGACGGCCAGCTGATGGCGGGCAAACCGGCGGGTGAGAAGACCGAGAAGGCCACTCCGCGCAAGCTGAAGAAGGCCCGCAAGGACGGCCAGGTCGGGCACACCCCCGAGGTCGGCTCGTGGTTGAGCGTGCTAGTGGCGAGCTTCGTGATTCCCGCGGTGGGCAGCTCGTTGATGGACAACGCCCGTAGATGCTTCGTTCAGATCGTCTCGATCATCAACACCCCCGACACCGGCAGGGCCCTCGCGCTGACCCGCCAGGCCCTGATCGACGCGGTGCTGGGCACCGCGCCGCTGGCTTTGCTGATCCTGCTGACCTCGGTGGCCTCGGCCGCGGTGCAGGGCGGCATCTGGGTGGCGCCGAAGCTGTGGGCGCCGAAGTTCTCGCGGTTGAACCCGCTCAGCGGCTTCAAGCGGATGTTCGGCCCGCAGGGGGTCTGGCAGCTGCTCAAGTCGCTCGCCAAGCTGGCGGTGCTCTCAGCGGTCACCTACTACTCGGTGCGCAAGCTGGTGCCCGCGCTGATGTCGGCCGGGTCGCTGCCGCTGGGGGTGGTCGTCGACACCACGATCGACGCAGCGCTGCGATTGGTGCGGATGGGCGCCGCCGCCGGGTTGCTGCTGGCTTTCGTCGACATCGCGGTGGTGCGCAAGCGCAACAACAAGCAGCTGAAGATGACCAAGCACGAGGTCAAGGAGGAGATGAAGAGCAGCGAGGGCGACCCGATGCTGCGTGGCGCGCAGCGCTCGCGCGCGCTGGCCATCAGCCGTAACCGGATGATGGCTGACATCCCGACCGCCGATGTGATCATCCTCAACCCGACACACCTGGCAGTGGCCCTGCGCTATGACCCCGCACGCGGCGCCCCGCGGGTGGTGGCCAAGGGAGGCGACCATGTCGCGGCCCGCATCCGTGAGCTGGCCGAGCGCAGCCGGGTGCCGATGGTGCAGGACGTCGCGCTGGCCCGCACCCTCTACCAGACCTGTGAGATCGGCCAGGAGATACCGGCGGACCTCTACCAGGGGGTGGCGACCGTGCTGGCGTTCGTGATGCGCCTCAAGCGGCGGGGATCGGCAGCCGGCACCCACCGGATGCAACCGGTCTGAGAGCCGAAGCGCGCCGGCGGGCCGGCGAGGCGCCGGCCGCAGGGGATGTGACCGCGTGCTACCAGCGGTTGGGGTCGTTGCGGATCACGAACTTACGAAAGAAGACACCGGTGCCCCCGCACAGTTCACCGTCGCGGCGCATGAAATGCACCAGGTCGCTGGCGTCCGCCGGCGTGAACGTCTGGTTGCACCGATCACAGCATGCCTCGCTGAGATCGGCGTCCAGCCGCTTCCGGTTGGACTCTGACATCGGTATCTCCCTCGCCCGTGCTTCCACTTACCACCGACTACATCGGCCCGTCAGGGTTCGGGATTAGCCCTTCCACAGCCGGGCTCAGGTCAAGATCGCCGATGCCGATAGAACTCATGCCAGGACGGCGACAAGCCGCGGACCACGGACCGGTCCGCACAGATCTTCCAGATAGCTGACCTTGTCGCCGCGATGAGCTTGTAGGTGTGCGTGAAACCCAAAGGGTTGAGTAAGTTGGCGGTGCCGGTCGGCGTCGTCGCGGTCATCTTGATGATGGTCGTGCCGGTCCCCGCCGGAGTGCTTGACTTCTTGATCGCCCTGAACATCACCGGCGCGCTGCTGATCGTCCTGGTCAGCATGTACGTCGAGCGGCCCCTTGACTTCTCCAGCTTTCCCTCGCTGCTGCTGGTGGCCACCCTGTTCCGGCTGGCCCTCAACATCTCCGCCACCCGTGCGGTGCTCGGCGACGGCTACGCCGGCGAGGTGATCAACGCTTTCGGGCACTTCGTGATCGGCGGCTCGCTGGTCATCGGCCTGGTGATCTTCTCGATCCTGCTGGTGATCCAGTTCATCGTCATCACCAACGGCGCCGGCCGGGTGGCCGAGGTCGGCGCCAGGTTCACCCTGGACGCGATGCCGGGCAAGCAGATGGCTATCGACGCCGACCTGAACTCAGGCCTGATCGATGAGGACGAAGCGCGTCGCCGCCGGATCGAGGTCGCCTCCGAGGCTGACTTCTACGGCTCGATGGACGGCGCGTCGAAGTTCGTCAAGGGCGACGCCATCGCCGCGATCATCATCACCGTGATCAACCTGGTCGGCGGCATCGCGATCGGCATCCTGTCCGAGCACATGCCGATCGGCGAGGCGGTGTCCAAGTACAGCCTGCTCAGCGTCGGCGACGGGCTCGTCTCCCAGATCCCGGCGCTGCTCCTGTCGGTGGCGACCGGCCTGATCGTGACCAGGGCAAGCGGTTCCAGCGACCTGGGCACCGTGGTAGCCGCTCAGTTGGGCGGCCAGCAACGGGCGATGCAGATCGCCGGCGCCGCCGCGGTGGCGCTGTGCCTGGTGCCCGGGCTGCCCAAGCTGCCGTTCCTGGTGGTGGGTGGCGGGCTGCTGATCATGTCGCGGCGGATCGCGGCGACCACCAAGGCCGAGGCCGAGGTGTTGCGTGGTCCGGCCGCCGCGCCCACCGCTCCGGCGCTGGACAGCCCCGAGGCCATCCTCGACGACCTGGCGGTCGACCCGCTGGAGTTGGCGCTGTCCTCGGACATGATCACCCTCGTCGACGGAATCGGCGCCGACCTGCTGGACCGGGTCCGCGCGCTGCGCCGCAAGCTGGCGATGGAGTTGGGCGTGGTCATGCCGCCCGTGCGCACCAGAGACAACTTCGACCTGCCGCCTTCGACCTATGCGATCAAGCTCAACGGCGTCGAAGTGGCGCGTGGCCAGGCGCCGGCCGGCACCGTGCTGGCGATCGGCGACGGCCTGGAGAACCTGCCCGGCACCGCCGGCTCAGAGCCGGTGTTCGGCCTGGCCGGCAAGTGGATCGGCATCGAGCTGCGCGGCCAGGCAGAGCTGCTCGGCGCCACCGTGGTCGACCGCTCGTCGGTGATCATCACCCACCTGTCAGAAGTGGTCCGCACTCATGCCAGCCGACTGCTCGGACGTGAGGAGGTCGCGGCGCTGACCAAGTCGCTCAGGCGCAGTCACCCGGTCGTGGTGGAGGACCTGACCCCGGCGATGTTGAGCCTGGGAGAGATCCAGCGGGTGCTGCACGGCCTGCTGGAAGAAGGCGTCTCCATCCGTGACCTGGTCCGGATCTTCGAGGCCCTGTCGCTGGCGGCCAAGGCCGGCACCGAGCCCGACCGCCTGATCGAGGCCGCCAGGTTGGCGCTGGCCCCGGCGATCACGGCCGCGCAGACCGTCGGCGGCACCCTCTCGGTGATGATGCTCGACGCCCGCATGCAGCAGAGCCTGCTGGAGTCGGTCCGGCCCTCTGACACCGGCATCCAGTTGCTGCCCGGCCCGGAGCTGGTCGAGGCGCTGGTCACCGACACCGCCCGCCAGTACCAGCTGATGCTCGAGCGGGGTATCCGCCCGGTGCTGGTGTGCGCGCCGCAGATTCGGTTGCCGCTACGCCGACTGCTCGCCTCGACAGCCCCGGACCTGCCGGTGCTGTCCTATTCCGAGGTCTCAAGCAATGCCGCAATCGTTGACACAGTGGGGGTGATCGCCAATGCCAGAACCGTTGGTGTGTGAGGACTCGGACCTGCGACGGTTGCTGGACACGGTGCACAGCCAGCCGGGCGCGCAGATCCTGTATCAGGACCAGGTGCGGCGCGGCGGGGTGTTCGGCTTCTTCGCCCGTGAGGTGCACCGGGTCGCCTACCGGGTCACAGCCGGCGCCGACTCGGCTGTCGAGGAGGTCGCCGCCGTCTCTGGCGCCCAGCCGGCTGTCGCCGACGAGCCGGCCGCTGAGTTGCCGGAGCTGGGGGACCTGCTCGCCTCGGTGGAGGCGTTGGAGAGCGCCGACCAGCATCGGACGGCTGAATCGGCGCCGCTGCCGCAGCAGTCACCGCCACCCCATGACTTCGCCGAGCTGCTGCGCGCGCTGACCGATGGCGAGCCGCGCGACGGCGAGCCGGTGGACGCTGAGCCGACGCACGGCGCTGAGCCGACGCACGGCGCTGAGCCGACGCTCGGAGCTGAGCCGACGCTCGGTGGCGGCCAGATCTTCCAGGCCGCGGGCGCCGCCGCCGACCTCCCCGGCCGGCTGTCATCGGTGCCGCTGGACGCCCCGCCCGCGACTGATCCGCAGCAGGCTTCCAGGGGCAACGTGACCGCCTTCGGACGGCCCGATGCCCGGGCCCGCCTGGACATGCTGATGCAGTTACGCCAGGTCGGCGTTCCGGTGTCGGTGAACCCGCGGCCCGACACCCACAGCCTGTACGAGGCGCTGGAGAACATCCTCGAGGACTTGCCCGCGCCGGCCTTGCCGCCCCGAGGCGCTGGCGAGGTGCTGGCCGTGGTCGGCGAGTCCGGACCTGCGCTGCAGGCCGCGCGCACGTGCGCGGCGATGCTGCGGATTCCGCGTGACAGCATCGGGGTGGCTGGCCTGCCCGAGCACACCAGCGGCGAGCTGGACTACCCGCGGATCAGCGGTCGGCAGGAAGCGCTGCGGCTGCGTGCCGACTCGAGCCGGGCGGACTTGCCGTCAGTCGTGGTGATCGCCACTGACGCGACCGAGGCCGGCTCGGATGACCCGTGGGCCGCTGAGATGCTGGCCGCGTTGCGTCCGACGGCGGTCTGGGCGGTGGTGGACGCGCGCTGGAAGACCGAGGACAGCCGGGCGCAGCTGGACCGGCTGGGCCAAGTAGACGCCCTGGTGGTGCACTCGGCCCACTTGAGCGCCAGCCCGGCCTCGGTGTGGGACCTGGACCTGCCGCTGGGCCTGCTCGACGGCCGAGCGGCGAGCACGTTCGCCTGGACCGGGTTGCTGTTCGGACTGCTGCGCGTCGGCGCCCGACACCGGGCAAGCGCATGAGGCGGGTCGACTCGGCTGGCTCGTTAGCCACCGGACCGAGCAGCTCGCCGGACAGGGGCCGCTGACATGTTGCGTCCAGCCGTGCTAGGTCTGGCCTTGCTGTTGAGCACTCCGGCGCTGTGGGCTGCGTTCGCCGCTGGTTCGATGGGGATCACCGCGGCGCTGATCCGGTTCCTGATCGCGGTGCCGGTGGCCGCGCTGATGCTGGCGCTGCTGCAGCTGGTGACAGCGAGCTACACCCGCCAGGCGCACCGGCGAAAAGTGGCCGCGGCGCTCGGCGTCAGCGTCGAGGGACGCGCCCAGCAAGCCGCTGAGCACTGACCCGCACCGGCGCCAGCACTGGCCACCGGCGGTCCTGCCTGAAGCCGACGACAGCCAGCGCACCCACGGGGGGTGGAGTGCGCGGGCTGTCTTAGCCCCCGTCGAGGCCACGGGTGATTCTGCACGTACCGGGTGGCTTCGTAAAGCTCCGGACTGTCTTTGCCTCGAATGCGAGCGGTATCGCTGTCGGCGCAGGCCCGTCAGCCGTCACAGGCCCCATCGATTAGTCGCGCTGGCAAGCCATCCGCGTGCCTTCTGCTGGATGTCAGCGATGCTTTCCTCCGCCGGCGCCACTGAGATCGAGTTGATCACCTCGCGGAAATCCAGATAACCGGGTGGGTTGGCTGCCGGTCGACCCTCCTGCATGCGCCAGGTGTCGCGCAGCTGGTCCAGGGCCTGAAAAGCGTCAGCCTGAACGCGCTGACGAGCGGTTCCAGCCACCCCCGGGCCTGGGGCGTGGCTCGAGGCTGCGGCGGCGGGTGCCAGCGACAGCCCAGACGAGGGCGACGGCGCAGGCGAGGGCGACAGCGCAGGCGAGGGCGACAGCGACAGCCCAGACGAAAGCGACGGCGACGGCGCAGAAGCCGCCGAGGACGATGGAGCGAGCGCGGACGGTGAACTCGGCAGGTGCATCAGCACCGGCGGTGAGCTGAGCCCCACGAGTGCCAGCTGCGCCAGGCTTGAAAGCTGAGTCATCGGTGGCGCAGGCGGCCAAGAGGAGCCCAGCGACGGCGCCCCCGACAGCGACGGCGCCCCCGACAGCGACGCGGCGGGTGACGAAGCAGTGAACGAGGGCGTAGCAGTGAACGAGGGCGCAGCGGCGGAGGAAGGCAAAGCGGCGGAGGAAGGCGAGGCGGCGGGTGGAGCTGCGGCTGACATCGCGGCTGCTGCGCCACCGGCTGGCCCGCGAGGGCGGCGCCGCGGCGGGCGCCCGAACATGCTGCTCGAACGGGTGAACGGCACCCGGGAACTGGAGTAGAAGCCCAGGCCGAGGTCGTCTGAGATGAGTTCTCGCCGATGGCTGGCCTCCTCGCC
Organism: Jatrophihabitans sp.; assembly: GCA_036399055.1. Taxonomy (NCBI): domain Bacteria; kingdom Bacillati; phylum Actinomycetota; class Actinomycetes; order Jatrophihabitantales; family Jatrophihabitantaceae; genus Jatrophihabitans; species Jatrophihabitans sp. The sequence goes on along the minus strand of DASWNX010000006.1, from coordinate 1,588 downwards.
GATCGGCGTCGAAGAACTCACGTAGCTGCCGGTGACGGTGTCCATCGATTGGCTGATGGCATCGAGCACGGCGCGCGGATCGGCAGTGGAGCGCACCAGCGCGGTCAGGCCGGTGGTGGCGTCGAGGATCGCTTGCGCGTAGGGGGCGATCCGGCCGCGATAGCGTGGGATGTCCAAGCCATGTCCAGCATGCTGGTTCGCCTCTGCCTGGCCGAAGACCAGGTTGTTGCTCGCCTGCGCCAGCAGGGTGGTCAGCTTGCCGAAGGCGCCGGTGGTCAGCGCGGTCGTCAGCGCCGTGTCGACCTTGGCCTGGGTGCCCGGGTTTTCCCCGACCAGGGCTCTGATCCAGGCGCGGAACGGTCGATCATCGGCGGCGGGGTTGGCGACCAGGTACGGCACGATCGCGGTGACCAGCCGGGCGATGCTGAAGTTGGAGATGAAGTGATCGCGGTTGATGCCCGCTTCGGCGAGGTTGCCGCTGCCGTCCTGAGTGGCCGTCAGGTACTCCACGGTGCGCTTGCCGGCCTGGGTCTGGGCATCGCGGGCCATCTCCGGAGTCAGCCGGGCTGGCATGGACGCGTGCTTGTAGCGGGGATCACCGGTCCGGGGTGGCCTGACCAGGCCGTCGAAGGCCGCGAGGGTGAACGCCGGGGCCGCCCGGCTCTCCAGGGGAGCGGGCCGGGGCCGCTTGGCGAGCTCACGTGAGTCCGGATCGGCCTCGGCGGTAGCCGAGGAAGCGGCAGCCATTGACGACGCGGCAGTCGATGAGGCGCCAGAGGCGGCCGAGGACGGCGCGGCCGCCGGCGCCGCCCCGCCCGCCAGCGCGCCGGGCCCGCCGCCGACGTTGGGATAGAGCAGGCCGTCACCCCCGCTGCGCCAGGGACGCTGGTCGGCAGGCAGGTGGGTATGGCCGTGGTCGCGGGAGTACCACCCGGTGGGTGCGTCGGTAGCCGGGTCGACCTGCTCCCACAGCCGAACCTCGCCACGGCTGCGTTTCTTCGACCAGGCCCGCCGGATGACCGTCGGTCCGGCGTGGCCCTCGGCATGCCGCTCGGCCATCCGGCGCAGGGCCGGGACCGCAGGGATGCGCGGCGGTGGATGGTCATGGGAGAGCAGCACCCTGGACTGGAGCGGGGTGGCCTGCCGCTGAGCGGGATCGCCATGGACCAGGCCCGCCAGCGCGGGCACGCCGGTCGGCTCACCGGCCCAGCGTGGCGCGGCCGGTTCGACGGAGGCGGTCACGGGTGCGCTGTCGCGTTCGGGCCGCTTGCCCCGCTGCGGTTCAGTCACCCGCGCTCCCATCTCGATGTCAGGCGTCACCTTAGTGCTGGCGCCGGTGGTGCGCCGGTGGGCGCAGAGTTCGGGCCAGGCGCCGATTCGGCGCCTGGCCCGGACTGCCTTGCGGTGTTACTGGATCACGTGCTGTGTTACTGGATCACTGGTGTCGCTGGTGTCGCTGGTTCACTGCGTCGTTCGGTGATCAGCTCAGGGTGAGTGAGGTGTCATCGATGACGAAGGAGGTCTGCAGTGAGGAGTCCTCGACGCCGGAGAAGCTGACCGTGATGGTCTGGCCCGCCAGCGAGGAGAC